>JABDMQ010000110.1 GCA_013001365.1 Flavobacteriaceae bacterium | reverse complement strand
GTTTTTGTGGCCTCGCCAACCATAGCGTATTGACTTTCATCAAAAACATATCGATCATCATTCATGTCCCTAACACTCACCATTCCTTCACATTTGTTAGAGATGATCTCAACATATATCCCCCAATCCGTCACTCCGGATATTACACCTACAAACTCTTCGTCTTGGTGGTCTTGCATAAACCTGATCTGCATGTATTTTATCGAATCTCTTTCTGCCTTGGTGGCTAAATACTCCATGTTGCTGGAGTGTTTGCATTTTTCTTCATAAGCTTCTTCATTTACGGATTTCTCCCCATCAAGATATCGCTGTAACAACCTATGAGCTATGACGTCTGGGTATCGTCGTATAGGAGAGGTAAAGTGACTGTAATAGTCAAAAGAAAGGCCGTAATGTCCAATGTTCCTTGTGGTGTACTCGGCTTTGCTCATTGTCCTTATTGCCAGTGTATCAACAAGGTTTTGTTCTTTTTTACCTTGGACGTCTTTCAACAACTTGTTCAATGATGATGAAATACTGCTTCGGTCCCTGAAATTCAACTTATAGCCAAACTTAGAAACCACGCCTTGCAACGTAGCTAATTTGCTTTCATCTGGTTCGTCGTGAACCCTATATACAAAGGTTTTTTCTGGTCGTTGTTTTCCAATGAATTCCGAAACCTTTCGGTTTGCCAACAACATGAATTCCTCAATCAGTTTGTTTGCATCTTTAGACGTCTTAAAAAAGACACCAACTGGATTGGCTTCCTTGTCCAAGTTGAACTTTACCTCAACTTTGTCGAAAGAAATAGCCCCAGAGACCATTCGTTTTCTTCGTAATATTTTGGCTAAATTATCTAGTTGTATTACCGCTTCTGCAACTGCTTGATCAGCTTCATAGGCCTTTCCGGATAATGAAACCTCCTTAGGGATTTTATTGGCCTTGGTTTCTATAATTGCCTGAGCTTCTTCATAGGCAAACCTAGCATCGCTATAGGTAACCGTGCGGCCAAACCACTGGTTCTTGATCTCTGCCTTTTCATTGAGTTGAAACACCGCTGAAAACGTGTATTTCTCTTCATGAGGTCTTAATGAGCAGGCATTGTTGGAAAGGATTTCTGGCAACATAGGCACGACACGATCCACAAGATATATCGATGTTGCGCGCTCATAAGCTTCATCATCAAGTACGGTTCCTTCTCGGACATAATGTGAAACATCTGCAATATGAACACCTATTTCATAAAGCCCGTTATTCATGATCTTGAATGATAAAGCGTCATCAAAATCCTTTGCGTCCTTTGGGTCTATGGTAAATGTCAAGTCCTTGCGCATATCACGTCTATTTGCAATTTCTTGACTTGTAATCGCTGTATCAATGTTATTGGCAAAGGATTCGACTTCGTGGGGAAATTCATGCGGTAAGCCATATTCAGCAAGGATGGAGTGCATCTCTGTATGGTGCTCCCCTGGTTTGCCCAAAACCTGAACGACCTTTCCAATAGGTGAGTCAGATTTCTCAGGCCATTCTTCTATCCGCACCAAAACCTTGTCTCCTTCTTCAGCTTTTTTGATTTTCTTGATTGGCACGAAAATATCAGTGTGCATTTTATTACTGTCAGGAATAACGAATGCATAATTTTTATGGATTTGTATCGCACCAACATATTCACTTTTCGCCCGATTCAAAATTTGGGTAATCTCTCCCTCAAGTTTACCTCGTTTACGTCTTTTGAAAACGTATAATTCAACTTCGTCACCATGCAGTGCCTTGTTCATGTTGTTGGAAGACACATAAATATCTTCATCGAAATCATCACAGACCACATAGCCAGACCCACGCTGTGCCATATCAACTATTCCTTTATGGTATTCTGACGATATGATAGCCTTGAATTTTCCCCTATCAACCTCTTCTATTTCTTGTTTTGCTTTTAGTTGATGGAGTTTCTTGATTATTTGGTTCCTGCTACTTGCATCGTTTACCCCTAACTTAGCAGCAATTTGTTTATAGTTGTAGGATTTATGTTTGTCTTTCTTTAGGATGCCTAGTATAGCATTTGTAAGATTAGGAATCTTGTTCTTAGATTTCCTTTTTTTTCTTTTGGCCATTAGTTATTTCAATGAAGAATCTTTTGAGTAATAAACTGTATGTGTTTTAAGTAATTTAAAGAGAAGCTTAAACACAATTGGTTTCCTGCAAAACTACATTTTAATTATTACATTCTCCCTTCTTCAAGGTCAAAATAAAATGTCGGATCTTATCTTGAACATGTTCAATCCTGTATTGGGTAACATCAACAAAACAAAAGATTTATGGTTGATATTTTGGATGATCCTATCTAATTTACGATGTTTGTTTTACATTCATCTAAAATTTATGCTTTTCAACGTTTAGAGCTCAACAATTTTATAAAAGTTAGGGTTATTTGTGTAAACATTGTGCTATAATTACATTTGGATGTAGTTTTGGCATGTTTTATGCCCTAAGTATATTATAACTTATAAATGAGAATATATCTTCTTTTATTCTTTGTTTTTGTGTCCTACAATTTTTGTTTGGGACAATCAACATATACTGAAGACAATGAAGATGGGACATACTCTGTTGGCGTCCGTGATGAAAATGGTTATAAAACCGGAGAATGGACCAAATACTATTCCAGCGGAAAGGTTTTCATTATAGCAGACTATGTTAACGACACTCTTCAAGGAACTGTAAAGTCATTTTATAAAAACGGAAGAATACAAGCTGAGAACGATTATATAGGCGGTAAGCTTAATGGTATTTCTAAACAATATGACATCAAAGGGACACCTATAAGGGAAATATCATATAAAGAAAACCTAATTTTCGGAAATTGTAAATATTACGAAGAAGGCGTACTTGATAATGAACGCTATTACAAGAACGGAGTGATAGACGGGCCTTGCAAAGACTATAGAAAAGGAAAACTCTATATGGAATATGTTCGACATGCCTCTGGTCGAATATCCAACCAAGTTTGTTACGACATAAAAACCGGCAAGAAAAGAAATTGCGGATTTTTTTAAGCACATCATCTTATCAACATTCTAAATATCATTATTTATTTTTTTGAAATTTAAATTAATAAATTGATGATGATTATTGCTTGTTAATTCTGGTGATAATTATTTTAATATTTCGATAGTTATTTAGTTGTAATTCTATACTGACATCTTATTAATAAGTCAAGAGCTTAATTACCAAGTAAATAAGTGAGATATTAACCAACAGTTAATATTGAATTGAACAGGGTATTATTGATAAATTATCAAGTTAAAAAAGTTAATAGGTATTGATTTTTGGTTTGATAAAACTATAACAAATGACCAATAAATAATTTGTTTGTTCAATAGGAATTATTGCTTGATAAAATTTATTATTCCACCAAAAAAAGATGTTAGAGTTTAACAGAAGATATGAACATTGATATAAGTAGGTTTTTCATATCTGTTAACATTATCAATATTCGTAACTTTACCATAATAAAATTCATCTAAAATGAAAATATCCATTGGTAATGATCATGCTGGAACTGATTATAAAGAAGCTATTGTTACTTATCTTGAATCTCAAGGACATGAAGTAACTAATCATGGCGTAAATACAAATGACAGTGTAGACTATCCTGATTTTGTTCACCCTGTGGCTAATGACGTTGAGAATGGTCGAGTAGGCGTTGGAATAATAATTTGCGGTAGTGGCAACGGTGCTTCAATGACTGCCAATAAACATCAAAAAGTCAGGTCGGCACTATGCTGGACTAAAGAAATTGCTGAATTGGCGCGATTACATAACGATGCTAATGTTCTAAGCATTCCAGCTCGCTTCACATCTATTGTACAAGCCATAGAGATGGTCAAAACATTCATTAGTACAGATTTTGAAGGAGGACGGCATGAACGAAGAGTCAAGAAGATCGCTTTATCATGTTAAATGGGTCATAGTCACTCTCATAACCATTCACATTCACACCCATCATTAAGAGGTAAAAATCTCTTAATATCCATTTTACTGAACATTTTGATAACGGTCTCACAAATAATTGGAGGCCTAGTATCTGGCAGTCTTTCTTTATTAAGCGACGCCCTTCATAATTTTAGCGATGTCCTTTCTTTGGTCGTTAGTTATATAGCTACATTATTAGCAAAAAAAGAAGCTTCGATCAACAGGACATTTGGCTACAAAAGAGCTGAAATCCTTGCGGCTTTTGTAAATGCATCAACATTGATCATTATAGCTGTTTTACTTATAATTGAAGCCGCTAAAAGGTTTCAAGACCCTCAAAAAATAGAATCTAATATAGTAATCTGGTTATCTCTCTTAGGTATCCTGGCCAACGGATTTAGTGTCCTATTATTAAGAAAAGATGCCAAAACAAACATGAACATGCGTTCAGCATATCTTCATTTAATGACTGACATGCTAGCCTCTGTGGCTGTATTAATAGGAGGGTTGATCATGAAGTTCTATCAGGTATATTGGATAGACGCATTATTAACGATGGCCATTGCCCTATATTTGATTTTCGTTGGCTATGACCTATTAAAAGAATCCTTTAAGGTATTAATGCTTTTTACTCCAGGCGACATACATGTTAAGGATATAGTCAATAGATTGAACGCAATTGAATCGATAAAGAACACTCACCATGTTCACGTATGGCAATTAAATGAGGATGAGGTTCATTTAGAAGCACATATTGATTTTCACAAAGACCTAAACCTCTCTCAGTTTGATTTAATACTAAACGACATTGAAGAAATCCTGCATCACGAATTCCATATTAACCATGTAAATATCCAACCAGAATTTGGAAAATGTGACGCTAAGGATGTCATAGTTCAAGACTAAACACATGCAGATCAACACAAAAAAATTTAACGAACTTACAAATCAAGAGCTATACGACCTTCTTCAATTGCGCTCCGAGGTTTTTGTTGTCGAGCAAGATTGTGTTTATCAAGACCTTGATGGAAAAGACATCAAGGCACTTCACGTTATGGGATACGATGAAGATGAATTAGTTGCTTATACGCGTATTTTCAAACAAGGGGATTATTTCAATGAATCAAGCATTGGAAGGGTTGTTGTGAAAAAAAACAGCAGGCAAAAAAAATATGGAGAGGCCATCATGAAGGCGTCTATAAAATCCATCGAGGAGCGTTATGAGTCAACTTTGATCAAGCTTTCTGCGCAGACTTATTTAAAAAAATTCTACAATAGTCTCGGTTTTATGGAAACAGGTCCAGAATACCTTGAAGATGGCATACCACATGTGGCCATGATAAAAAAGTGACTTTAATTCCTATCTGCAATATGCGTCACCATGATCTCCACACGACGATCGTTCTTTTCGCCTTTTCCTAAAGGAAATTTCCTT
This sequence comes from Flavobacteriaceae bacterium, assembly GCA_013001365.1. Classification (GTDB taxonomy): domain Bacteria; phylum Bacteroidota; class Bacteroidia; order Flavobacteriales; family Flavobacteriaceae; genus JABABD01. Next base: position 8,083 of record JABDMQ010000110.1, on the reverse strand, counting down.
CGTAAACCAACATATTTCATCCTGCTTTTTGAAACACCTTTTCGAGCTAGATAGTCATAAATGTATTTCGCCCTAGCAACCGAAAGATTTCTTTTTCGGGTTTTTCTATCGATAGCATCCCTACTGTTTTCTGTGCAACATACATGCCCTTGGACTATGAAATGAATATCATCTCGCTTTACCAGTTCTTTAGCGATTTTTTCTAGCACTTTCTTAGATTCCGGCTCTATATAACTATAATTAACCTTGAACAAGATGTTCTTTAAAAGAATCTTATCACCAACCTTTACATCGTCTTTAATTAAGCGGTCATCTTTCTTGGCCTTTACCTTTACAACTTCGACAACCTTAGGTTCTGGCTTTACAATGATCTCTACTTTTCGATTAAGACCCCTTATTTCATTCAAATCATCCTCATGAACTATGTTAAGTAGGATTTCACCCCTTCCGTCTACGTTGGTTATTTTAGATTGATCAACAGAGTTTTCGGTAAAAATTGACTTAATCGCATCAGCGCGCTGCTGAGAAAGGATTTGATTGTAATTGTCCGTGCCACGATCGTCGCAAAATCCAAAGATCTCGATCTTATCAATATCCACCCCACTTAGCTCCTGGATGAATAACAATATCCGATTTTTTTCGGTGGAAGGAACAACATATTGGTCCGTATCAAAATAAACCACATGCTTGAACTCCTCTTGCGAGAACAACATGTTGGCCGATAATAGTAATAAATAAACGAGTCTTTTCATTTTGGGATATGAAAGATGGGCTGTAAATATAGCGTATTTTTATAATTCAACTATAGTGCCAAACTTTAGAGGCGTGCTAATAACCCCCTATTCCAGGAAATTCTGGTATTTAATGCTATTTCCTAAGATCTCTTTTGCGGTGTTGATTTCGAGATTGTTCTTGATATAATACTGGTACAGTCCCTCCCTGTAGAAGTACCTCTTAACAATCTCGTTTTCCAGTAAAGCGGTTAATTGCGCCTTATTGTTATTAATAGCCTTGTCCTTAAAGTCGTTCAAATCAGCCTTAAGCGACCTGTAATTAGAAGAGATATAATCATCCAAACCTTCATTGGAGGCCTCGCTTATCACTCTGTCCAAGGCTTTTTCGGTCTTGGTCTCAAAAGAAAAATCACTAGCCTTTAAAAAAGTCTTAAAAGCGTTGAAATCAGAATCCTTGAACTTAAAGGACTCGACATCCGTCACTTGATTCTCATAATGGTATTTTGTGGCATAATCAAAGATAAGGTCACTGCCTAAAATGGCCTTAGTAATTGCTGTTGGCTTGGCTAAATCAATTTCAACATCTGGTTTTACGCCGCCGCCATCAAAAACCGGCCGGCCATTCCTGGTCTTGAATTCGTTGTATTGCGCTTTTTGGACCCTTGTGGCATTTCCTTTATCATCGCGATTCCAATAATCCAATGCTTGAATACATCTGCCTGAAGGAGTATAGTATCTAGAAATCGTGACTTTTAACTGGGTTCCGTAAGTTAGTTTCTTAGGTCGTTGCACCAGCCCTTTACCAAAGCTCCTAGCCCCTACGATAACAGCTCGGTCAAGGTCCTGTAGAGATCCCGCAACAATTTCGCTTGCCGAGGCACTACCGCCATCTATAATCACAACTAGAGGAATTTCATCATCAACAGGGTCTCTTTTGGTATAATAGGTCTTGTTAAATTTCTTTACCTTGGATTTTGTGGTTACAACCAATTGCCCCTTCGGAATGAAAATATTGGAAACATTAACAGCCTCACTCAACAAACCGCCCGGATTTCCTCTAAGGTCGAGGATGATTCGTTCAGCGCCTTCGGTCTTTAGCTCTTGAAGAGCGTCAATTGTCTGTGAAGAGGCCTTTCGATTAAATTTGGTCAAGGCGATATATCCTGTTTTTTCATCTGCCATCGTGAATAAAGGAACAGCATCTACCTCTACTGCTTGACGCACAATTGACGCTTGCTTGGTCTCACCCTGTCTGACAAATGTAACCTCGACCTTGCTTCCTGGCGAACCTTTTAATAGGTCCCCTGAGTTTTCTTTGAAATCCGCAACAACAATATTGTTGATCTTGATTATCTCATCACCTGCCTTAAGTCCCGCTTTATCTGCAGGGTAGTCTTTGTAAGGCTCTATCACGACAAGCCTGTCCTTTAGAGTCCTTATACGCGCTCCAATCCCCGTATAATCCCCGGTATTGTTTATCCTAGCAGCTTCAACATCTTGCTCGTTCATGTACCTAGTATAAGGGTCAAGGTCGTCTAGCATGCCCTTAATAGCTGTGTCCATAAGGTCAGCAGGATTAGTGTCATCCACATAATTCATATTAAGCTCTTTGAATAGCGTAGTGAAAATTTCTATTTGCTTGGCTATTTCAAAGAAATCACTTTTAAATGAAGTTCCTGTAAAGAATATGGCAACAGCGAACACTGCTACGACTAATCGCTTGTTTAATTGCTTTTTCATTGCTTCTGTTTTAATCGTCGATAATTGTTGTAGAAAACTTCTCTAACAATCGATTTAATTTAGGGTTTATTAGGTTAAAATCTGGCATATCCTTACCAAGATACAAAATCATTAACGCATAATGAGTTGTGGTATTGTTAAAACTTTCTGGCCTATTTATTCTGTAAGCCTCTCTAAGCAAGCGCTTTATATGATTGCGGTCAACCGCCCTGCTGAAGTTTTTCTTACTAACTGAAACAGCGGCTTTTATAGGACCTCCTTTCTTGAAGCGTAAAGGAAGATAAATAAGGCGCAAGGGAAATTGATTCAAAGACTTGCCCTCCATGAACAATCTTTCAATCAACTTTTCGCTTTTAAGTTTTTCCTCTTTAGGAAACCTGTTTGACATAGCCTCCAAATGTAATAAATACAGTTCTTTCAAGCGTTAGGGTGTATGATATAAATCATATTTTTAACCCATCGGTTATTATAATTTCACATCATAATTAACATCAAACCAAGACGGGTATGGGAGAATTAACAGTAGAGAAACTTTCAAGCGCCTCAGATAAAGCGAACTATATACACCAATTGGTAAAAGACATTGAAGCCTTAGAGATAATGATCGAAAAAGGGATGATTGAGAAATCCCCAATTCGAATTGGCGCAGAACAAGAATTCTGTTTGGTAGATAATGATTTCTTTCCTCAAGATAATTCTCTTGATGTTCTTTCTGCTATTAACGACAAGCATTTTACAACTGAAATAGGCAATTACAATCTGGAGATAAACCTGGATCCTTTGGAGTTGAAAAACGATTGTTTTTCTGTAATGCATAAACAGTTAGAGAGCTTTTTGTCAAAGGCAAAGAAGGCGGCGAGCGAAAATGGCGCCAAAATAATCTTGACCGGAATCCTTCCGACTCTTGCGCTAAAACATATCTCTGTTGAAAACATGACACCGATGCAGCGCTATGATGTGCTCAATGAGGCAATTAAGGAATCGAGAAAGCAGGATTTTGATATCCATATAAAAGGGGTTGATGAATTAAACCTTAGGCACGATAGCGTCATGTTGGAAGGCTGCAACACAAGCTTTCAAATGCATTTGCAGATCAATCCCGATAATTTTGTGGAAGACTACAATTGGGCACAAGCGATTTCTGGTCCTATTTTAAGCGCTTGCACCAATTCGCCATTGCTATTTGGCAAGGAACTTTGGAGTGAAACCAGAATAGCGCTTTTTACCCAAAGTGTTGACACAAGGGCAAATTCGTTTTTATTGAATGAAAAGCAATCTAGGGTCAGCTTTGGTGGTGAGTGGGCTACAGGGTCTGTTTCAGACATCTTTAAGGACAATGTATCACGGTTTAGGAGTTTATTGACCTCTCAATTCGAAAAAGACAGTGTTGAAATGATCAATAACGGCGAAATTCCTAAGCTAAAGGCATTGAATTTGCATAATGGCACTGTTTACAGATGGAACAGGACGTGCTATGGTGTTGGAGGCGGTAAGCCGCATTTAAGGATTGAAAACAGGTATATTCCTTCTGGGCCTACGGTCTCTGATGAAATAGCAAACTTCATGTTCTGGGTCGGCGTCATGGTCGGAAGACCAAAAAAATATGGTCGAATACATGAAAAAATGGATTTTAAAGACGCTAAGTCCAATTTTTTCAGTGCGGCCCGTTACGGCATGAGCACCCAGTTCAAATGGAACGGAAGTTATGTTCCTGCCTCTAAATTGATTCTTGACGAATTGTTGCCTATGGCTTTTAGAGGGCTTTACAGTCTAGGAATCCTGCCAAAGGACGCCGAACACTATTTAACAATTATCGAAAACAGGATTCGCTCACATAATGGATCTGAGTGGATGGTGAAAAGCTACAGGCATTTGTTGCAGACACAAAGACCTTTTGAAGCCCTACAAAACCTAACAGCCTTTTTGTATGAAAAACAAGAGAAAGACTATCCGGTATGCACCTGGAGTTCCAACCTTGGAAGCGAACTAGAGCTCTTCAAGGACAAGCTCTTGGTCAAGCACATCATGAATTCAGGCATATTTTCAGTTGATGAGAAAGATAGTCTTGAACTGGTGGTAAAAATGATGAAGTGGAAAGACATTCACCACATGCCTGTGATTAATGGAGACAGGAAATTAGTTGGATTGCTAACATGGACAGATGTTCAGTCATTCGACCCAGAAGTCCAAAAAAATTATTCGGTAAAGAGCATGATGGTCAAAGATTTAATAACAGTTTCTCAATACGAAAGCATTGAAAATGCCAAGCAATTAATGGAGGAGAAAAAAATAAATTGTTTGCCCGTTGTTAAAGAAGATAGATTAATCGGCATTGTAACTGCCACAGACCTTGATGCCAAATGGTAGAAGTTTATAGCCCCGCACTTGAAGAAACCATAACGGTAAACAGAATAATAAATAGAATAGATGGTGGCTCAAAGGGGCCAACTGTTGTTTTCTTTGCTGGTATTCATGGAAATGAGACCGCAGGCGTTTTTGCTCTTGAAAAAGAATTAAAGAAGCTTGAGGGCCAAAAAAAAGATGTAAAAGGAACAATTTATGGTATTTCAGGTAATTTAAGAGCCCTCAAGGCCGGAAAGCGATTTATTAGCGAAGACCTTAACCGAATATGGACCAAGGATAGATTAAATCAGTTAAATAACCAAAACAATCACGAGCTCGAGGAAAAAGAACAGGCAGAGTTGTTTAAGATACTGACAGATATTCTTAAGACCGAACAAGGGCCTTTTTACTTCATTGATTTTCACACTACCTCTAGCAAGACGATTCCTTTTATCACTATTAATGACGCAATAATAAACCGGCGGTTTTCAAAATTATTTCCAGTACCGATTGTTCTTGGCATTGAGGAGTACTTGAATGGGCCATTGCTAAGTTATATCAATGAGCTTGGGTATGTGTCCCTGGGTTTTGAGTCAGGGCAGCACGATGAAATAGAGGCGATAAAAGACAGCGTCGCATTTATTCATTTAGCGCTTTTGTTTGCGGGATGCACAATACACAGTAATTTTCCAGAGCAAAGTATTTACTATGACCAATTGAAAAATGCCTCAAAAAACATGGCAGATATTTTTGAAGTCATAGACTTATATGGTATTTCGGAAGTAGATGATTTTAAGATGCAGCCCGAATTAAAAAGCTTTCAAGAAATAGAGAAAGGACTTTTCTTGGCCACGAACAACAAAGAACGAATCTATTCTGCTTATAACGCCCGTTTGTTTATGCCATTATACCAAAACCAAGGCAGTGAAGGATTTTTTGTAATAAGGAAAATCAAGCCCTTTTATCTCAAGATCTCGGCTATAATGAGAAACTGGAAAATGGACGGTCTGCTTGTTCTTCTCCCGGGAATAAATTGGGAAGACGAGAGCAGAAAAACACTTATTGCGAATTTGCGAATTGTAAAGTTCCTGGCGAAGCCAATTTTTCACTTACTAGGGTATAGGAACCGGCAATTGACCGAAGACAAGATAAGGCTTCACAACCGAGAAAGGGCATCAAAATTAGACATGTACAGAAACGAATTCTGGTTCAAGAACAAAGAATAATCCGCTATAGTTTATTGTTATCCTTGTTTATATCTGCCATAAGCCCTTTTGGGTCTATGGTAATGCTTTTAATGTCGCTTTTAGGCCTATTGATGCTAAATGTATAAGTAGGATAGGCCCAAGCCCAATCATTAAGTACGGTTCTTGGTGATGTGCCTGGTTTTTCTCCGCGCATTATTTGTAAAGGAATATAAAAAAGTTGGGATGTGCCGTCATTGAACTCTACTTCAAGATCGATAGGCATTGGCATTAAGCCAATTCTCTCCAATGTAACAGAACTTATATTATTGTTTTCCACGATTTCTTTAACCCCATAATCAATGGTATTGGTTGTTTGCGTCCAATCCGTTAAATACCAATCTAATTCTAGTCCAGAAACCTTTTCCGCAGAACGTTTTATATCATTGGGAACAGGATGCTTAAAGGCGTAATCCTTGTAATATCTTTTTATGGTTTTCCTTAGATTCTCTTCGCCAATGATGTATCCTAATTGAGACAAGAATACTGCGCCTTTACTATATGCAGAAATACCATAAGCTTGATTGAATTCATATCTGTCAGCGTGGGTAGACTGCGGCTGTTCTTTGCCAGATTTAGCAAGATAGACATATCCTTTATATGAATTTTCATGAGGAAAAACCTTGTTCTGGGACATGACCTCATTCATTGCCAACGAACTAATGTAGCTCGTGAAACCTTCATCCATCCATTCATGTTTTGCTTCATTGGTAGCCAAGACGAATTGAAACCAAGTATGCGCAAGCTCATGAGAAGTTACACCCACCAAACTGCCGAAACTCCTATTGCCCGTAATCAAGGTGCACATGGCATACTCCATGCCGCCATCACCGCCTTGTATCACGGAGTATTGCTCGTATGGATATTTACCAATATGTTCACTGAAATACTGCATCAACTCAACGGTTTTTGGCTGGAGTTCTTTCCAGAACCCCTTCTTTTCGTCGTCCAGTGTATTCTTATAGTAAAAATGAAGCAAAGGGCCATCTGGCACTTGCATGGTATCATGTATGTAATCTGGATCGGCCGCCCAGGTAAAGTCATGGACATTAGGCGCTTTGTAATGAAGGGTTTTCTTTCCATTCTTGATTTCTGAGCCTGGTTGTAGATAACCCGTTCCGCCAACGACGTAATCTTCATCTATAGTAAGCTTTACATTAAAATCGCCCCAAACACCATGAAATTCCCTTCCTATGTATGGGTCTGCATGCCACCCCTCAAAATCATATTCGGCCAGTTTTGGATACCATTGTGTCATCGACAAGGCGACCCCTTCTTTATTATCTCTACCCGAGCGCCTTATTTGTAGAGGCACTTGAGCATCGAATTCCATGTCGAAAGTCACTTTTTCACCAGGTTTGATCGGTGAATTCAGCTTGACCTCTAAAACAGTGCCAACAGTTTCGTTAGAAACAGGCTGACCATTTTGTTTTAGTGAGTTTACTTTAATGTATCCAATTTCATTAGGTCGCAATTTGCTTATCCTGTCCTTCACCCTAGCGTCTGGATCAGCAATGGTGCGGGACCTAACATCCATTTCACTACCTGGCTGAAACGCGTTGAAGTATAAGTGATAAAACACATTGTCTAATGTGTCTGGCGAGTTGTTTGTGTAAACAATCGTTTGTTTCCCTTTGTATTGACTTGTCTTTACATCAAAGTCAATTTCCATTGTATAATCTACATGTTGTTGCCAGTACCCTGAAGGATTATTATCAGAACTATCTGGAGCAGAAACGACAGTGCGTTTTGAGCTGTTGCAACTCAATAAGACACTAAGACCTAAAAGAATGAATAATTTTAATTTCATTTTTACTTGATTTGTGAAGCCATTACCAAAGCGTTATACGCATTTACCGCTTTACCTGATTTTGAAAGTTCTGAAAATGGCTTGACGTTGCTTGGGTCCCCTCCAACTACAACACTTGGTTTTAATGGAAGCCCAGAATTAACGATCACTTGTTTTACCTGTGCTGCTGATAATTTAGGATAATACGAACGAATCAATGCAGCAACACCAGC
>JABDMQ010000103.1 GCA_013001365.1 Flavobacteriaceae bacterium | reverse complement strand
CATCAGAAGAAAGATTCCAAATTAGATTCTGCCTGTTATCCCTTATAAAGATATCTTGACCTTCATCAATATTCTTGAGTTCCACAATGTCCAGTACATAGTTCATGTCTCCAGAAGAATTGAAATAGAGGTCTATTTCCTTTTCAGGTGTCATTGCAGAAAAAGCTTGTATTACATATGGATTGCCATTAATAAGGCTGGCCATGTCATTATCAGGTTTTTGTGAGATAAGCCCACCGTCATAACCATGATCATATTGATCAGTGGTGTGATCGCTGAACCCCAGAACAAAACGCCTTGTTGCACCATTTGAGATGGTAAGTTCAAGCTTTATGGTTTGCATTGGATCTTCATATTCATCTGCTCTATTAGCGGATGTCTCTGCAGATCCGTTTTCATTTTGTGCTTGTTCGCCACGGAAGAATACTGAATCCCCAAGATCCTCAGTCTTGAAAATACGTTGTGAGTTATTGAATTCGATATTGCCATCGTTCACGACTTCTACAAAGAAACCTTGTCCTACAGGTAAGAATTTCGTAGGCGTCTTGATACCACGATTGTCTGTATTTGTTGGATCCGAAATAGCAATATCTGGGTGCTGATAAGCACGAGCCGTTTCAGTTAGATTGATATATCCATAACCACCTTCGTATTCAGCGAGCCAATGCGAATTTCCAGCCCATTGTTCCCACAGTAATATGGTACCTTGAATGATCGGGTTTGCTCCGCCATTATCAAAATCAATATTGTCACGAATGAACTCCTCTGCATCCAATGCGGAAGGATAAGGGTTCCCAATTAAGGTTGTTGTTAAACTGATATCTTGAATACTTTCTCCAACACCTGTATCATCACCGTCTACATCATCAGCGGCAATCAAGATTGTTCCGTTATTAGGTTTTCCTTCAAATATGTATTGCTGTGTTAATCCAGTATTTCCTGTTCCTTTCTGGCTGTAGCCGAAACCTGGTGTTATATCGCTAGAAGGGTTTATAGTGACCCAATCCCAGTAAGTCAGTCCATTCTGGAAGTTATACAACCATCTGTCGCTGATCTTTCCTGCTTCATCAAATGCAGAGGTGAATTGAAATGACGAACCTGAGCCATCCTTTAACATAGAAAGGTTGAATGGTGAATTGTTAGCATTATTGCTAGCAGCATTATTATCTGTAAGGCTATTGGCACCCATTGTTCCAACTGGAGAAGACCAGTAATTGTAAAAATAGACATCGCTATTACCTTCCTGGCGCCTTAAGATCTTTCCTGTAGCAGAGGTTGTCAAATCACTGAATTCGGACTGTATCAATTGAGAGTCATCCACAAGGTCGATAGTGCCATCAAGTTGAAGGTACCAATTGTTGGTTATCGAAACATCCCCAATAGTCGAAAGTGTTTTGTTTTCGTCTATGAAGAGTCCTAATCCTCTACGGTCAGTATTTGTTGTTACATTATGATGTATCTTAACAATGCTCCATGGCTCTGGATTTTGATTGGAGGCACCAAAATCTGTGTCCAAGGACTCAATGTCCCATATATCGCCATGCAACCATGTTGCTTCATCTGTCCAAGCTCCATCTGCCACTGTTTCGTATGGCATTGGTGCAGTCTCCTCTTGAAAGGTCGTGATATTGTACAACACAGCATCATTACCATATGATGATGCGTCAGGTAATTTCCCGTAGTTTACGTTAGACATTGGGTAATATGTGATCAACTCGGTCCAATCAATATCGTCACCAGTGGCGTCATCATGAATGTCCTTGTCAATTATTGTTCCTCTCACTTTCCCACCTTCATTCTTGATTTCTTGATAGAGCATTCTGCGTATCTGCTCATCTGTAAGTACCTTATTGAATATCCTTAGTTCATCTATTGCTCCAGTAAAAGCATTATAACTATTTGACTCATCAATTCCGATGAGGAATGGCTTTGAATTTGTATTGGTGGTGGTTGTAACGGTTCCTAATCCAGACCCAAATCCATTTCTTAGGACCTTGAAATCTGTATTGCCACCTGAGTGACTTACCGTTACTGTGAAGTGCGTCCAATCTCCCGGCGTCATTCGCCATCCAGACCCTTGTTTCAGACCACTAGTTCTATAAATGTATGCACCAATTGCCTCAGACGCAGGTTGGCTTGTACCCCAATCCCGTACGGTAATCTCGAATAG
>JABDMQ010000099.1 GCA_013001365.1 Flavobacteriaceae bacterium | reverse complement strand
TCAAAGCGTTTTCCATTTGGAAGCCTCCTTCCGGATAATTCTCCAAATCCTTTCTTGCCACTGCGGCGTAAAATGTCAAGAACGGACTCACACGTTCTACAGGGAAATCCGTACCCAAGGCCACTGTACCGCTTAAATTCAAAAGGTCCTTGAATGCGTAGGCACCCTTAATGCGTTCTTCTCCCAAACGCTCATCTGCCCAATACATATCCCTAGTGGCATGTGTTGATTGCACAGAAGGAATGATGTTCTCGTTCTTGAAATATTCAAAATCTGGTCTATCGATTACTTGGGCATGCTCAATACGCCAGCGCCTGTCCGATTTTCCTTTTAAGACTTTTTCATAGGTCTTCAACACATGGCTGTTGGCCGAATCGCCTATGGCATGTGTATTCATTTGGTAGTCTGAATTTGCAATTCGCTCGGCTAACTTTTCAATGGCATCTGGACTCGTAACCATGGCCCCAAAGTGTCCAGGCTTATCTGAGTATGGTTGCTTTAATGCTGCGCCTCTTGAGCCCAAAGCACCATCGCCATAGACCTTTACGGATTGCACATTCAATCTATCGGTCTTTAATTTCCCTTTAGGTAAATAATAATCTAGGTTTTCTTTTTTGTTACTCACCATGGCATAGATTCTAATTTTCAGATCACCGGACTGTTGAAGACTATCGATAAGCTCAATGATTTCCTTATCCAATCCTGCATCACTTACAGTGGTCAAGCCATGTTCAAAACATATTCTTTGTGCATCCAACAATGCTTGGATCTTTGTGTTTCTGCTTGCTTCTGGAATAATGGAATCCACTAATCCCATTGGCCTATCTATTAAAACCCCTGTGAGCTTTCCATTCTTTTTGACTACCTCACCGCCAGCCACTTTTGTATTTATGGTTATTCCTGCTAAGTCCAAGGCTTTCTGATTCACTAAATAGGCATGACCATCAACACGTTCAATGGCCACAGGAAGGTCTGGAAACAATTCATCAAGTTCATCCTTGGTAGGAAACTCTTTGACTTCCCAATCGTTTTGGTCCCAACCTCTTCCTCGCAAAAAATTCGTTTTTTTCTCATTCTGGAATGCTTGCAATCGCTCTAACACCTCATCAAAACTGGTTGTACCGACAAGATCGACGACCTGCTGATTCTGACCGAGCCCATAGAAATGACAATGCGCATCAATTAAACCTGGCAGAATGGTTTGTGTTTCAGCATCAATTGTCTCTTGAGCTTCATATTGCGATTGTAAATCTGTCGAGCTACCGACCGCAATGAATTTGCCATCTTTAACTGCAACTGCTTCAGCTTTGGAGAAGCCATCATCAACCGTATACATGTTGGCATTAATAACTATTAAGTCCGCTTGTTGTTTGTTTGAACAGTTTAATAAAACAATTGAAATTAAAAGGAGTATAAAGTTTTTCATCTGAGAGGAATTGAATGGATTCCTGCTTTCACTTCGACAAGCTCAGTGTGGCACGCAGGAATGACAAAAATAAAAAAAGCGTTCTTGTTATGAACGCTTATCTCTTTATTTAGTTTAATTATTTAGAAATCAAACTTATAGGTCCCTCCTGCCAAGAACTGGATGCTCTGAACTGGGAAATTCAACCACCTCTGATAGTCTTGGCTTGCGATATTGGCTGCTTTGGCATATACCGAAAATTGGTCGTTAATTCTATACCCTACATGTGCATTGGCATCAAAAAATGCATCTAAAGTAACAGTCGTAGGCTGGACATTTGAAACTGGCGTGATCAAGGTTATCTGATCCTTTCTTTCTCCAACATAAAATAAGTTGGCCCCCATGAACCAATGACGATCTATCTGATAATCCAAGAACAGGGATCCCTTGAAATCAGGTAAATTCCATGGCTCTGCTTGGTTTTTGGAATCGTAAACAAAGTATTCTGCTTTAAGGCCCAACTTGAAATTGCGATTAACATCTACATTAAGTTCACCAAACAACCCAAGAGTCTTAATGTCATCGTAAACGATTCCAAAAGAATTGCCATAGTTATAATTCTCACCTTGGTTCGTATCGACAGCATTCTGTATGTACAAGGCTCTATCGTTATCGGCTGTATATGTTCCCCTAAAATTATAACTCATGCTATTGGACAGTTTACCCTTCAATCCAACATAGCCGTTATAAATTTGGTCGGTAGGCATGATATTTAGGGTAGGCGACACAAACGGATTGCCTTGCGCAAAATCGTAATAGGAATTCTGAATCAGGTCGCCTTCTACGCCACCATAGGCTATTAACACCTCGTCCACTAAGCGATAAGATGCAGTTACCTTTGGATATACATAGAAATTATTTTCGCTGTTCTCGGTATCATTCAAATAAAAGAGGGAAACTCCAAGGTTTACGGTTAAATCATCTTGTTTTATTTGGTAACTCGGGGCAATGCCTACAGTAAAATTACCATACTTTAATTCTGACATGCTGAAGTAACTTCTATCGAAATTTCCTCCGATATAATCCAATCTTATGTCTGTATTGATGAGGCCGTCATTAATAGGGAAGTCTATTGTGGTCTTTGCCACGAATCGGTTCTCGCCAGATTCCTGGTCATCTGCAAACCGTCGGAACCTGATGCTGCCATTATTGATATAGGCATCATTGAAATTTAACTCACCTCCAAAATGAAAACCATGAAACTGATGTCTGACATCCAATGTATCCGCGGCAGTCTGGTCGAACAGTGGTTGTGGCAATCCGTACCAATTGAACACCTGGTTTTGGTAACCAGCATCTACATTCCAGGAATACTCCCGTTGTTTCTTGGTATAATTAACATTAAGCTTTGCATTAGAGAATTTATCGTCCAGTAACAAGCCATCAATACCTCCTTGTGAGGAATGGTAATTAAGGTAGCCACCAACGCTTTCATTTCTGTTTATGGAATGATTTAAATATACCTCTCCCAAAATAGTGGTATATGTTCCTACACCAACTGAGGCATAGTTGTCGAACAACTTCATTGGTGGTTCTTTATCCACCTCAGCAGCTTTTCCTTTGGCCGGAGTAAAGGTTGAGGCTACAGGAATCGAGAAAATATTGTATTTGATCTCTTTCTTTGTTGTTGTTACTTCATCATCTAGGGTAGGCGTTTCCTTTACCTTGAATGCGTCAGAGATCTTTGGCGTATAAGGCTTAACAACACTTATTACATCAGTAGTGATGGTATCTCGTTCTTGTGAAAATGCGATGGTCGTGGCGATGGTCAGTGCTAGAATTAATAGGTTCTTTAGCATGTCTTGTTTTTTGAAAAATGAAAAATTCATACCTGATAAGGAATGCAATTAATTATCGGTAACTATGGATGAATTGGTCTTTGCTTGTTCTGCTTTTATCTTGTTCAATTCTGAATTGGCTTCAGCCACTACATCATCGAACTCTTGAAAATTCTGGATGACACTTTCTAGGATATAGGTGGCTTGAAAGGCATCATCCAGAGCATAATAGTTCTTGGCCATGAGAACTAATCCCTTAGCGCCATAATATTTATATCCTGAATAATCCTTGGCCAATTTCTGAACCTTGACATTGGATCCAGCAAAATCGCCGTCTTTGTTCTTGAAATATGCATTATAATAAAGTGCCTCAGCAGCCAACTCTCCAGTTGCTACTTTTTCTACTTCAATAAAAGCGGATTTTGCGCGCGCTTCATCTCCTGTTTCAATGGCCGATCGTGCAATGATGATATGAGCATCGCTCTTGATCTTGTTATCTATCCTCGAACTTGCCAAGACCTTTTCAGCGTATGCTGTTGCGTCCTTATATTTCTTCAGTTTATAATTAGCCTTCATAAGATTGGATTGTGCAAAGACCACATTCTGTGGGAAATTTGCTTCTTCCTCCAATCGTTCTAATGTTTCTATGGCTTCAGTCCAATTGGAATTGTCGATATGGATTTCCGATAGTCTTGTCAACGCTTGTTCTGTAAACTCATTGCTTGAAGCATCTACAACATATTTATAATGTGGCTCTGCATTTGCCTTCAAGTCATCTTTGTAATATAATTGTGCTAAATAAAAATGAGATTGTAATGCGTGAAGCCCACGTGGGAAATCATTTAAATACCCATTGAAGAGCCTAATGGCATTCTTCGTATTATTATCGAGATACTGCTTTTCTGCGGCTTCGTAGGTGGCATTGTCCAAGTCGGCATCAGTAACTTCAACATAGTCCAGATTCCTTACCCATGAGGCATATTCATCTACCCTGCCAAGATCTATATAGATCAATCTTGCTGTTGAGACCGATTGAACCGCTTCTGGAGTGCCTGGGAATTCGCTGGCGACTTTCTTGAATTTACCCAGGGCGCGTTCATTGTCACTATCATTATAGTAAACAAGGCCTTGTCTTAATAAGGATTTTGGAACGAAAGAACTTCTCTTGTACTCAGAATTCAATTGGTCATAAAGACGCATTGCTCTATCGTTCTCTCCTTTCTTGACATACGAATTGGCTAATTCGTACAACGCATCGTCTCGTAAAGGCGACCTTGGATATTCTGAAATAAAGGAATTAAGCTCCGTGATCTTGGTAGATGACCGTCCTGCATATCCAGCACTAAGCGCCTTTTGAAAAAAGGCATAATCAGATTCTATTTCATTTAGGTTTACTGCTTCATTATAAGCATTGATGGCCGCACTATAATTGCTGCTTACGAAATGTGCATCTCCCAAACGTAAATAGGCATCGTTAAGCCTTACTTTATCTTGCCTTCTATTAGAAATGAATTGATTCATATAGTCAATGGCCTTTGGATAATTCTTTTGTTTGAAATAGGTGTAGGCCAAATTATAATCGATATTGTCATACTCCTTCAATGATGATGATTTGCTACTGCCAACAAATTGCTTGAAACCGACCAAAGCATCATCATAATTGGCCAAATTATAATCCGTCTCTGCCTTCCAAAAGGTAGCTCTAGCTGTATAATTGTCGTCGCGAGGTTCGCTCAACGATTCATCGAACATGTTTTCTGCCTCCAAGTATTTGCTTTCATTATATAGCTCCACACCACGATAAAAGGCAACTTTTTGATAGGCGACCTTGTTCTCGAAACTGTTCTTACCCTTTAGAAGCTTCAAGGCTTCTTTGTAGTTCTTGGAAGTAATGTAAGAATCGATCAACAGTGTTTCTAATTCTTCGCGATAGCTAGTATCTGGGTACTTATCAAGGTAGCCAGCCAAAACCTGAGGAACTGATTGATAAGGATTACCTATCTCGTAACTGATCTTGGCATAGTTCAACCAAGCATCTTCTTGAATCTTCAGGTCAAAGTCCATTTGAGAGGCATTCCTAAAGGCATTCAGAGCCTCTTGTTTCTTTCCAAGATTGATATAACTCTCAGCTAAATGATAGTAAGCGTTTTGAGCTACGGAGTTGTTTCCGGAAACTATCTTGTTGAATTCTGAAATCGCCTTATCATAATCGCCTTGTTTGTAATGTGCATAACCCAATTGATAATAATCCGTATTATTCCATTTACCTCGTTTGCCTTTGTAGGCTTCCAAGAAAGGGATGGCTTCATTGTACTTTTCTAAATTGAAATAGCTTTCGCCTATGATCTTGGATAATTCGGATACTTCGTTATCATCACTATTGGGTAATTGTTCCTTGGCGAGCTTGATGGCTTCTTCAAAATTACCTAGCTTGAAATTGAGGTCTGCTTGATAATAAGATAGCTTCTCTTTATATTTTTCATTGTCGCTTACTTGCTCAAAATATTCATTTGCCTTATCGTAATCGTCGCCTTGATAGGCCATGAATCCTATATAGTATTTTGCCTGTGAGCCATATTTTGGTGAATCCACAACGCGATTGAGGTATTTCTTTGCATCATTATTTCTCTTTACCGCAAAAGACGCATAGCCGTAATTGAAATTATAGCGTTCTCGTTCGCTTCTTGCTAATGAGTTTTCATCGACTTTGTTGTACCATTTCCTTGCATAAGCATACCGCTCATTCTCGAAGTAATAATCCCCAACATCGATATATGCCGTATTTCGTTTAGGGCTTGTTGGGTACGTTTTAACGAAATCCTCGATCAAGTTATCTGCATTGATCTGATTAAGTCTTACAGCGCAGTTGGCGATGTAATAAGCGCAGTCTGACTGAACGACTTCGTCATCAACAGAATCTTCTATCTGTTCAAACAAGGCCTGAGCGGCCAAATATTGTTTGTCATTATAAAGAGATAAAGCCTTTTGGAAATCGACATAATCACTTGTATATCTTGCCGACATCTGGGAAATTGCCTGACCTGAAAGCATAAATGCCACGAGGGCCAAAACCGTGTTTTTTAGTGCCATTAACTGTTCGTTTTCTTTTGATCGTAAAGATAATTCAATACGAAAGCTATAACGGAAGAAATGCATCTTAATTATAAACCGACTTATTAAATGTTAAAATATATTTCATAAAAAGTAATTTAATTGACGTAATTAAGTTATGATAAAACAATACTTTTACGAAAGATAATTTTCCAAGAAAATCCATGTCAGAAACCGTTTTACAACTTAAGGATGCATCCATATTCCAAGGAGACAATCTTGTACTTGCCGATGTAAATGTTGAAATGAAAAAAGGAGATTTTATTTACCTCATCGGAAAAACGGGCAGTGGTAAAAGCAGTTTCATGAAAACTCTATATGGCGACTTGGAATTGACAAAGGGGGACGGAACTATAGTTGAATATGACCTTAGGACTCTCAAAGAAAAAGATATCCCGTTCTTAAGACGAAAACTCGGCATTGTTTTCCAGGATTTCAAGCTGTTGAATGATCGTACAGTTAACGATAATCTTAGGTTCGTTCTTAAAGCAACTGGATGGAAAGACAAAGGAGAAATCAACGACAAGATTGAAGAGGTACTGGATAAGGTCGGCATGAAGACCAAAGGTTTCAAATTCCCTCATGAGCTTTCCGGTGGTGAGCAGCAACGAATTGCGATCGCTCGTGCCCTGCTGAATGATCCTGAGTTGATCCTAGCTGACGAACCTACAGGAAACCTCGACCCACAAACCAGCGTTGAGGTGATGGAAGTACTGAAGGAAATAAACAATAATGGCAGGACCATTTTAATGGCAACACATGACTATGCCTTATTATTGAAATACCCTAGCAAAACCTTAAAATGTGATGAAAATCGAGTTTTTGAGGTTGTGCAAAGAAAAGACTAGGCATGCTATCTATCTTAATTCCAGTTTACAATTATGATGTAAATGGACTTGTTAACGAATTACATCGACAAGTCTCCAACGAAAGTATTGATTTTGAAATTATTTGTTTGGACGACAAGTCTGACACTTCTTTTATTGAAGCTAATAAATCCATAGAATCACTGAGCGATACCCGCTTGACATTGGCCACAACCAATAAGGGTATTGCAGGAACAAGACAGGATTTGGTGAATCTGGCCAAATACGATTGGGTATTGCTTGTAGATGCCGACACGAAGCCAAAATCCAAAGATTACATTAAGGATTACCTAGATTACGTTAATACCGGACATGAAGCAATCTTCGGTGGCTTTGCTTATAATGAAGAACCGCCTGAAGCAGAAAAGTTATTACGTTGGAAATATGGGCGCAAGTACGAAGCTATAAGTGCTGCGGAACGTAATTCAAAACCCTTTAAAGTTACGATTGCTGCCAATCTCCTTATCAAGAAGCATATATACAAGAATTTGCATTTGGACCAGCCTGGCAATTATTATGGTATGGACCTCCTCTTTGGACCGAAATTGCAAGCCAATATAACGAAGGTGTTGCATATTGACAATCAAGTCTTTCATTTAGGATTAGAGAGCAGTGAAAGCTATCTCAAGAAAACCGAAAAGGCTGTTGAGACGCTTTGGAACCTCCATTCGAGCAATCAATTGGAGCAACATCAAAATACGTTATTATCAACATTCTTAAAGGTAAAGAAGTATGGCTTAAGGAAGTTGCTGTCTACTACCTTCAAAGTGCTAAAAAATAGCATTACGAGGAATTTAACTGGCAAGAATCCTTCAACTACACTATTCCAGTTTTACAAACTCATGTATCTGTGTCAGTTAAGCAAGGTCTATAAAGATTGAAAGAGTGCATGCCACTCCTTCATGATGGCATCAAGATTGAATTTCTTCACACCTTTCCTAGCATTCACCGAGATTCTTTTCATCTCCATAGTATTGCCAATAAGGTTTTTAACTGTATTTGCATAGTCTTCAATCTGGCCTTTTTCAATTAAAAACCCATTTTCATTATTCACTATATAACTGCTTGGACCAAGCGTATTCTTAAACGCAAAGACAGGCAACCCATACGCCATTGCTTCAATTATTGCCAAGCCAAATGGCTCGTATCTTGAAGTATTAAGCAACATCGAGGCATTTCTGTAAACATCTTTAATGTCTGACCTCGGCTCAAAAAACTGCACATGGTCGTGAAGTCCCAACTCTTGGACCAAACCTTTATATTTTTGTATATCACCTTCTCCGTAAATATGGAGCTTCCAATCAGGATGATCTGCAATCACATCTTTCCATAATTGCAACATTGTATCATATCCTTTTTGATAAGCCAATCTACCTACGGCGATAGCAATTTTGTTCTCCAAAGCTGAAGGACTTTCAGGTTCTTTGATCAATAATGGATTATGAAGAACCTTGACATTCTGTGATCTGAAATCCCCCTTTGCATGGTCATACGCAACGATACAACTGTACTTTTTTAGATTGATCGATAATAACAATGGCTGGAGTTTGCTTTTAAGCTTGTCAATGAACGATTCTACCATGAAATCCTTACTTATATGACTTTCATAAATTAACGATGACTTTGTAGAAATGATATTGTGCAAAATGGTGCCCTTCAAACCATTATCACAATTAACGATTATATCTGGGCCAATTTCCTTAATTGCCTTTTTGATCCTACCGGGATACTTCAGGATATTCAAGACCCTGTTCTTGCTTTGCTTTAATGAAGAAATCTTGATTCTTTCATCAAATTCATAGAACATGGTCGAAGTTGGGCTATTACTGTTTAAAATATAGATTTCATAATCGTAGTGTTGGACCAGATAACTGAGCTTTACAGATAGTAGTTTGGCCACTCCTCCCGAATTATTGATGAATGTCGTTATGTATAATAGCTTTTTCAATTCTTATTGGTCATTGTTCAATAACTGCAACCATTCCCTGCCAATTTGTTCCAAGTCAAATTTCTTTATGCTATCAACTGTATGTCTCTTACAGTTTTGATATAACTGATCATTGATCAAGAAGGTATTCATGGCCTCAATAAATTTGTCTTCATTTTGGTTTTCTATGAGTAATCCGTTGTTTTCATGTTCGATTATTTCACTTGGACCTGTCGGACAATCCCATGCAATCACTGGAGTTCCTGCTGCAAGGGATTCCAACAATACCATTGGTAGCCCTTCAAATAAACTTGTCAAGACCAAGAATTTGGCCTTTGCGAAATATTTGTATGGGTTGCCTTGAAATCCAATTAGATGCACATGGTCATTTAACTTCAATTCATTAATTATTGATTTTAAATAGTTCTCTTTTTCCCCTCTTCCAATTATTACCAGTGCAACCTCTTTTTCTGGCAATTTAGACCTGGAATACATCCTTATGAGCTTGTCAAACTGCTTCGTATCCTTATCGAATTCGCCTGCAGCAATTATATATTCAAAATCGAGACCCACCTTTTCTTTTGCCATTATATCAATCTTACTGACATCGATTGGATTATAAATATTAATGATATTATTCAGCCCATGTTTATCAATTATCAACTGCTGCATAGCCCGCGTTATACTTATCATCGCTCTTGACTTGGAATAGATCATGCGGGTCAAGAAGGAATTATTGGGCATATACACATCTAACTTCGAACTATGAACGGTATAAATGGCCTTGTTTTTATAGATCCACTTTGATATCATCAGTTCCTGTAAAAGGTTAATTCGGAATCGGAAATCTATAATATGATCGAATTCATATTGCTTTATATATTTCTTAAGATGATAGAATCTCTTGACTTTATTCAAGAAATCATTTTTTTGGCTTTTGAGTTTTCCCAAATTGAAAACCTTACCAGAATACGGATACCCAATAGAATCATGGAAGATGATTACATGTACCTCGAATCCTTGATCATGAAAAAAATTCGATAAGTTTGCCATGACTCTATCTGCACCTCCTTCATTAAGCCTAAAGCCAACCAATGCGATCTTTTTTCCTTTCATGATGATTTGACGTATCTCAATCAAAAATAATCGAATAATTCATTTAATCAATTAGGTAGTTTGAATATCTATTTTTTACAATTACATTTAGCCTAATGAAGTCTTGAAATCCATGCCAAAACTTTCGGTTCATTTAATTAC
>JABDMQ010000090.1 GCA_013001365.1 Flavobacteriaceae bacterium | reverse complement strand
ATTGGCTCAGATTAATAGAAACCAATACGGACTTAATGTCAAAGTATTGGATCTTCAAAGTATATACACAGAATTCAGCTCTGGTAACCAGGATGTTGGGGCAATTAGGAACATGGTGAAATATGTTTATAATAATGCTAGTGTTCCTCAGAACAGATTGAAATACCTTTGTCTATTTGGAGATGCATCGTATGATTATAAGGACAGGATTTCAGGTAATACCAACATCGTGCCGTCTTGGCATGCATACAGTAGCTTCAATCTGACCAATTCGTTTATTTCAGATGATTTCTTTGGAATGATGGATGACAATGAAGGGACTCTAGGTTCAAGTGATCGTCTTGATGTTGCAGTTGGCAGGATATTGGCGGATACCCCTCAGCGTGCCAATGAACTGGTCGATAAGGTCGAACAATATTATCAAAAGGAAGCCTTCGGAAGTTGGAGGAATAATTTTCTAGTGGTCTCAGACGATGTTGATGCTTATTGGGAAGAGGTCTTACAAAGAACCACAAATGAAATAGCTGATGAGGTCACACTGCAGAAGCCATTTATCAATCCTGTGAAAATCCATTCGGATTCATATTTACAAGAAGCCTCTGCTGGCGGAGATAGATATCCCGAGGTTACTAAAGCTATGTCCGACGCAATTGAGGTAGGTGCCTTGGTAGTGAACTATTTTGGTCATGGAGGTGAGGACGGTTTGGCCAAGGAGCGCATCTTTGAACAACCAGACGCTAGGAATTTAAGGAACATTTGCAAATTCAATTGCTTTGTCACTGTAACTTGCGAATACACCAAATTCGATAACCCGCAACGAATCACAGCTGGCGAATATACCTATTGGAACAAGGAAGGTGGTGCGATAGGATTGATAACAACAACGAGGCAAATATTCGTTACGACAGGTGTTACTTTCAACAGAACCCTAAGTGAGTACTTATTTGCTTATGGATCCGATGACTACCCGACAATGGCGGAAGCCTTAAGACTGACAAAGATTGATCCTGCTATCGCTAATGTGAGCCAAAAAAGACTGGTATTCTTTATAGGAGATCCAGCAATGAAATTGGCATTTCCAAAACCAAACGTTAGACTTTCCAAGATAAATGACATCCCAATTGGTCAGCCTACAGATACCCTTAAGGCCTTAAGCAAGGTAAAGATCGAAGGAGAAGTAGTTGACACAGCTGGTTTACTGATGGATCAATATAACGGCATTCTTTCTGCAACCATATACGATAAGAATATCCAGCGACAAACCTTGGCAAATGATGGCACTCGAGAAAATCAGAATGGGACAGGAGACATCATAAAATTAGACTATGAGACTTTGGGAGAGATAATCTTCAAGGGACAGGCAACAGTTACCAACGGAATTTTCAATTTTGAATTCGTTGTGCCCAGAGATATAGGTATCCCGGTTGATAACGGCCGTATTAGTTTCTATACAAAAACAGAGAACCCTCTTGAGGACCAAGCAGGGGCCAGTACCGATCTTTTGGTTGGTGGCTTGAACGAAAATGCAGCCGAGGACAATATAGGCCCTACCATACAGCTCTACATGAACGATGAGAACTTTGTTTCTGGAGGTATCACCAATGAGAATCCAACGCTTTTGGCAAAGTTAGAGGATGAGAACGGCATTAATACAGCAAGCGGAATCGGACATGATATAGTCGCCATTATTGATGGTGATGAGACAAATCCATTTGTATTGAATGATTATTATGAGACTGAACTTGATGTATATCAGCGTGGTACGGTGAGTTATGCCTTCCGCGATCTAGAGCCAGGCTTACATACCTTGACATTGAAAGCATGGGATGTTTATAATAATTCCGCGACCCAGGAAATTCAATTCGTGGTGTATGACAAGGACCAGGAATTAGTTATTAATAACGTCTTGAATTACCCTAATCCCTTAATTAATTACACAGAATTTTGGTTCAATCACAATAGTTCGGATGCTTTAGACGTTTCTGTACAGATATTCACTGTTTCAGGAAAATTAGTGAAAACCATAAATGGACAGACAAATGCCAGCGGAAAAGCAACAAGTTCCTTATCCAGGGACATTGTTTGGGATGGCAGGGATGATTTCGGAGATAAGATCGGAAAAGGGGTCTATGTCTATAAATTATCGGTAAGGTCCAATCAGTTGAACAAAACGGTTGAAAAGTACGAGAAACTTGTCATCCTATAATAAAAATATATATTTGTTAAAGAAACCGACCCAATGAAGAATAGAATCTTATTTACGTTAGCCTTAGTGTTTGTCTTTCAAGCCAAGGCTCAAGAAACCATAATTTTTGATAATCAAACAACAGTTATAACAACAGGTGTTCCTTTTTTGTTGATAGCATCAGATGCACGAGCGGCGGCCATGGGAGATATGGGTGTTGCCACCTCAGTTGATGGATTCTCCCAGCAATGGAACCCATCAAAATATGCATTCTCCGAAGCAAAATCAGGAATAGGCGTTAGTTACACACCTTATTTAAGTAAATTGGTAAACGATATCTTCTTAGGTAACGTCACTTACTTCAATAGAATTGATGACAGAAGTGCTTTTGCCGTGAGTTTTAAGTATTTCTCTTTAGGCGAAATTGAAATCGTTCAAGATGAATTCTCCGAAGCCTTGATCGAAAAACCGAATGAATTAACCATTGATGCATCGTATTCATTACGTTTAAGCGATCAATACTCGATGGCTGTTGCATTACGCTATTTGCGGTCCGACCTTAAGATCCAAGCAGTGGATGAAAGTGCCAAGGCCGCAGGTTCTTTTGCTGTGGATATAGCAGGATATTACCAGACTGAAGAATTGGCTTTGAGTGATTTCAATGGTCGATGGAGAGCAGGATGGGCAATTCAGAATCTAGGTCCGAAGATCAAGTATGATGATGCGGGACGAGAAAACTTCTTGCCAACCACCTTGAGATTAGGTGGAGGCTTCGACTTCATTTTCGATGAGTACAATAAATTGGGAGTAACCGCAGAATTTGCTAAGCTCTTGGTTCCGACACCTCCAACTCTTGGTTTCGTGGATTCAGACGGAGATATGACACAAGATACCGATGAACCGACCATTATCGTAGAAGGTAAAGACAATGATGTCAGTTTCATTTCCGGTGTTTTTCAATCCTTTGGAGATGCACCAGGAGGATTCAGTGAAGAACTCAAGGAATGGAC
>JABDMQ010000061.1 GCA_013001365.1 Flavobacteriaceae bacterium | reverse complement strand
GTGTGTTGTTGGTATTGTTGGT
This sequence comes from Flavobacteriaceae bacterium, assembly GCA_013001365.1. Taxonomy (GTDB): domain Bacteria; phylum Bacteroidota; class Bacteroidia; order Flavobacteriales; family Flavobacteriaceae; genus JABABD01. The sequence goes on along the minus strand of JABDMQ010000061.1, from coordinate 16,414 downwards.
CGGAGCGTTGTTGTCCGACAGGGTGGTCGCTGCTGGGGTTCCTACTGGCGATGACCAGTAGTTGTACCAATAGATATCACTATTGCCCTCCTGGCGTCTGAGTATCTCTCCAGCGGCCGAGGTGACCAGGTCACTGTTGATGCCTTGCACCAATTGTGAGTCGCTAGCTAGGTCCAAGGTGCCGTTGAGCTCCAGGTACCAGTTGTTGGTGATGGCGTTCTCGCCATTGAGCGTAAGCCTGCTGCCAGGGTCTATGGTGAGCCCCAGTGTCCTTATCGATTGCGAGACATCGACATCACTGGCGATCTTGACGATGGCCCAGTCCTTGAGGTTCGAGATGTCGGTGATGTCCCAGACAGTGCCATGCTTCCAGGTATTGGCATTGCTCCAAGCACCATCATTGATGGTCTGGTATGGCATAGGAGCCGTCTGCTGCTGTACCGTGAATATGTTCTTGAGCGTTGCATCACGGCCATTGCCTGATGCATCTATGGTCTTTCCTGTGAGTATGTTGGTCATCGGGTAATAGGCCTGCAGGTTCGCCCATGGGACTGGTGTGCTACTGCCTATGTCAACAATTCTTTTATCTATCAAGGTGCCTGTTACACTTCCACCTTGGTTCTCCACCTCTTGGTAGACCATGCGTTGTACCTGGTCCTCGGTCAAGGCCACGTCAAAGACCCGTACCTCGTCTATGGCACCCTTGAAATAGGAGTTGTCCAACCTTGAATTGCGCCCAATGTTGAAATCTGGGTCAGCATACCCCGGATTAACGGACAGGGTCCCGGTCGGGATGGTCGTACTACGCTCGAGCTTGCCATTGATGAATATCTTCGCGCTTCCCGTTGCTCCTTCGTAGCTTATGGCCACATGGTACCATTTGTCAAGGTCAAGGGCCGTTATGGACGATGAGCCATAGGCAGAGCTTCCAGCGCTGGTCACGTAATAGGACCTCAAGACCCTTGAGCTACCATCAACGTACATACGCATCATGCCTTGTCCTGCAACGTCACCGTCGGCACTGAAGGTCGGGTCCAGCTTCACCCAGGCCATCAAGGTGGAACTTGGCCAACCAGACATGAAAGTGTCTTCAGCGATATGGTCGTCGATACCATCGAAGTCCACCGTGGCGGACTCTATGTACACGTCTATAGCATCACGGTAGTCCAGGTCGCCTCCCAAGGGAAGGTCGCCATCCGTATCAGGCAGTATCGAGGCCGATGGATTATCTATTTCGTCGTTGACATCGCTGGAGTCCAACAGGTTGGCCCCCTCGAAATTGTCGTCAAGCCCGTCCGAATCCGAATCAATTAAGGATACAACATTGGCCATGCCATTTTCCACAATGTCAGGTGTGCCATCATTGTCGCTGTCTAAGTCTATGTTATCAGGGATGTTATCTCCATCTGTGTCTACAGGGTCAATTCCGCTTAGATAGGCAGAATCAAGTCCAGTAACTGGATCATATACACCGTTTGGCATTAAATACCCGACAGTCGGCTGCGCTTCTACATTGTCTGGAATGCCATCATTATCGGCATCAATATCCAATTGATTGTCCAGTCCATCGCCATCCGGATCATCACCATTCAAGACTACTAATGAAGGTGCTTTATAATCGAAAATATCACATTGTGTGAAAGACATTGCAAAAAGTCGCGGCGTTGACAGGTTAACATCATTCTTTATCTGCATTTTTATCGAGAAGGTATTTCCGGAAAATTGGAAATAAGAACGAAGTATCGTACTTTCATTAAATCCAGGGAAATCCAGTCTTATTCCTGTAACTCCTGCTCCATCTGGATAAATATCTGTTTCCAACGTTGTAGGGTTATCTACTCCATATGCAGAGGGATTGTAATATCTAATCGATTCTCTTTCGTTCGGGCGACCATCAACATCCCAGGAAGTTCCTCCAATTCTGGCAATGTTTGGTGCTGGAGTTGTTGTATTGTCTATTACAATTGTGAATTTGAATTTCATTCCAAATGTTCCTACTCCGGTAAATCGAAGTTGTGTACGCAAATAATCTTCGATAGGAGCAATATCGCTATCAATGGAAGTTAGCGAAACACCTGGATCGATTTCTTCTATTTCTACCAAGACATCTAATCCTTGAGAAGAATTATCGAATCTATAAACGGCACCAACAGTGCCCGCCGTACCACTATCCAAAACTGGACTGCGGAATGAAAGAACCGGAACATCACATGTAAAGTTACTGAATCCAAGTCCTTCACCTACATCAAGAATACCATCATTATCGTCATCTTGATCCACGAGGTCTACAACACCATCACCATCAGTATCGGGAAGTGTACATAGAGTGGCACTATTGACATTGAAAACCACATCAGTTCCTGCTGCGGACGCAGTTGTTCCAGTATCGGTTAATACATCAACACCAGCGACATTAACGGTTACCGAAGCACTTCCACTCCAAGGATTATCATTAATGTTGAAAATCTTCAAGTAGTAATTCGGCAATGCAATCGGGTCAATACTCAAACATCCTAAATCGTATGTGGTTATGTAACGCGTTGAGGACCCTGTTGTCTGATAGCATTTGTTATCGTCGCAAATTGTTAGCAATAAATTATTCGCAGGGTCATAAACTTCGACTTTATTCTGATAGGAGAAACTTGGCCAATCAACAGATACTTTAACTCGATTAGTTGATTGAGAAAAAGCCAATGGTACCACCAAAATTAGGGTAAGAAAAGAAATAGCAGGTCTTAACAGTTTCATAGTCATTGATTCGATAGATGTCTAATTTGTGGGCAGCAGACTATTTAGGGCTAAATATAGTATTTCGTTATTGCAACATGTTATTAATCATAGACAAAAGTATTAAAAGATCGATGAACTGTAATAAAACGTAGGAAAAAGAATATTTTTTAATTAGAATAATTCTGTAATATCCTCAATTTTAGATATCAAAACCACTTCAATCCCTTTAATAGTTGTTGATATTTTGTTTTGTTTCGAAATAAATATTTTTGAAAAGCCAAGTTTTTCGGCTTCCAAGATACGTTGATCAATTCGCGTAACAGGCCGAATTTCCCCAGAAAGACCGATTTCAGCTGCGAAACAATGGTCATTTGGTAATGCATTATCTTCATTTGAAGAGAGGATCGCCGCAATGACTGCCAGATCAATTGCTGGATCGTCAATGGTAATTCCCCCGGTAATATTTATAAATACATCTTTGGCGGCTAGCTTGAATCCCGCCCTTTTTTCTAGGACAGCAAGAAGCATATTCAATCGCTTGGCATTAAAACCAGTGGCACTCCGTTGTGGCGTTCCATAAACTGCTGTACTTACCAATGCTTGAACTTCGATCAATAATGGACGTAACCCTTCTAGGGTAGCTGCAATAGCGTTTCCGCTTAGGCCTTCATCTTTCTGCGAGATCAAAAGTTCCGAAGGATTACTGACTTCCCTCAGCCCAGATCCCTGCATTTCGTAAATGCCTAGCTCATTCGTACTACCAAACCTGTTTTTATGGGCTCTCAATATCCTGAATACATGATTCCTATCACCTTCAAATTGAAGAACGGTATCGACCATATGTTCTAGGATTTTGGGTCCAGCAATATTACCATCTTTGGTAATATGACCAATTAAAATAACTGGAATCGAAGTCTCCTTAGCAAATTTAATTAGTTCTGCTGTGCATTCCTTGACCTGAGAGATACTTCCTGCTGAGGATTCTATATAATCGGTATGAAGAGTTTGTATGGAATCAATGATCAATAACTCCGGAGCCAGATCTTGAATTTGTTTGAAGATATTCTGGGTCTTGGTCTCTGTAAGGATATAACAGTTGTTGCTATCTGGACTTATCCTGTCAGCGCGCATCTTGATCTGCTTTTGGCTTTCTTCGCCTGATACATAAAGTACTTTTTTGTTTATGCTCAAAGCCATTTGAAGGAGTAATGTACTCTTGCCTATACCAGGTTCGCCGCCAAGTAAAACCAAGGATCCATTAACCAATCCACCACCAAGAACGCGATTGAATTCATGATCCTTTAATTGAATTCGCGATTCTGTAGAGCCGTCGATCTCATTGATTTTGAGAGGCTTGGATACTCGATTTGACGTATCAGACCCTAGGTTATAGGTCTTTTTTTCTGATTTTTGAAGGATTTCCTCGGCAATGGTATTCCACTCTTTACATGCTGTACATTGTCCTTGCCATTTGGAATACTGTGTTCCGCAATTCTGACAGAAAAAAGTGGTTTTTACCTTGGCCATAGAGTATTAAAATCCGAAATCGGCCTTGAGTTGATCGGCCATTTCTAGCATGAAATCTTTAGTTATCCCGGCAATTTCATCAAGTATATAAGCTGACTTATACGTCTTGTATGCCTTTTTTGGTTCTCCCATCTCTTCAAAATACCTCGCTATGTAATAATTACCTAGCAAAGTTTCTGGGTAATCTCGTCTAGCTAATTTACCAAGTTCTTGGTAATACTCAGGAATCTCGTTTTTCTCAATTGCCGCAGAAATCGCTTTGAAATCGTTCACGAGAATTTTCTTTTCAAGACCAAACAAGTCAGTTATCATAGCGTATTTATCTTTGAGATAATCTACTGGAGACCCTTCATAACTAAGTATTTTCTCTTTGTATTCCTTTTTGCTAATTGGTTGAAAAACATAAAAGATGCTCTCTAGGGCATTTGGAATTGCATGCGGTACAATAGAATAATGTGTGGGACCCTCAAATTTGTTGAAGCCATACTGAAGTTTTGGATTCTCTATAGATGATAGATTGGTATTGAGTATATCAGCCCCTTTTCTTATCCTGCTTAGATCATTGTCTGATGTTGCTAGATAATAGAATAACTTCGTTTCAAATTGAAGTAACCTTTCTGTAACTCTTGTTTCCATCTCTGGGGCAAGGTCTGGACTTATCGATATATAAGCTTGAAACAAAGGGTTGTCCTTGAACAAGTAATAGTTAAGAAAATTCGCGGTTTCGCCATGACCTACAATAGCCCTGAAATTAGCGGTTCTATAGGTTTCGTTTAAATAAGGGATAAGTTCGAGACCAAGGAACTCAAAGAAGTCAGCACCGGATTCAACTGGCAGGAAATTCTGGTCTGAATACAAGCAGTCATCCAGACGAGAATCCAATTGATTTACACCAACAACTATGGCTTCCGGCATGTCTTCCCAATAAGCATTATAATCGACATTACCAGCTACTGCTTCGAACAGATAATCTCCATCAAGGACAATGAAAAGCGGATAGGTTTTCTCGGTGTTCTCCTCATAATTTCGAGGTAATTGAATCTTTAATTGACGCTCTGCTTCAAGTTTTGAAGAAGGAAATGATTCATATATGGTCTGTGCACAGACGAAGTTGAATGAAACGAGTACGAAAGCAACGTAGATAAGTTTTTTCATGACATGGGGTTTTTATGGTGTTACAATATAGAAAATTATTTTTTTCGGTTATAAATAGGCAGGAAAACGAATGATAATATGCCAAATATGAGAATCATAATGGTTTGCGATGTCCAGATGATCCATCCAAAGGCATAACTAGGTTCTTTTGGAAGACCGAAAAGCAATAAAGCACCTAAAACAGCAGCAGGATAGAAAAATACCCCTCCATTAGTGGCAGCAATGGTAAAACTTGCAGCAATGAAGGCTATTAGAACTGCTCCTATAGGTATGCCATCTAGATCCTTAATTGCAAAAGTGGTGACATAGAACATAAGTACGTACATGAACCAAATAAATAGGGTATGGAAGATAAATGGCCACTTCTTCTTCATCTTGAAAATACTAAAAATGCCTTCCAATACACCATTGAACAATTTCTTGATGCGTAATGCAATTCTTGAATTGCTTTTTCTTATGAATATTACAACTGCAGAAATCAGCACAACTCCAACAATGGCAAAAAGCAATAATTTTCTTGGTTGAAAGGATTTGCTTAGTAGGTCAATAATGAAATCGAATTGTAATGTCAAGGTTATCAGTATAATTCCGACCATGACAACCAGGTCTGCAACTCTTTCTGCTATGATCGTTCCAAACCCCTTTTCAAAAGGAACTTTTTCGTAGTTCGTTAACAATGCTGCTCTTAAGACCTCTCCTGACCTCGGAATGCCATAATTGGTCAAGTAGGTAATGAACACTGCCATAATGCTATTGGGTAGCTTGATATTGTAACCCATGGGCTCTAATTGGAAACGCCACCGATAGGCTCTAGAAAGATGACTTAGGAATCCGAAGAAGACGCCAAGTAAAACCCAGCTATAGTCAGCATTCTTGAAATATGGAGCAATTGTAGATATCGGGATTCGAGAGAACATATACCAGCCAAAAAAGATTGCCAATATTAGAGGTATCCCAATTGAAAGTGATTTTTTAGAGGTTGAGGTCAAAGGACTATTTTAGTAAGTTCGTCTCTTCGTCCGGAAATACCAATGAAGGCTTGAATACCTTGGCTTCTTCGATATCCATGAAAGCATAGGTAATAAGGATCAGTGTATCTCCAACAGATACTTTTCTGGCAGCGGCACCATTAAGAGTGATCTCTCCGCTATTCCTTGGTCCAGGAATAACATAGGTTTCCAAACGCTCGCCATTATCGTTATTAACGATCTGGACTTTTTCACCTTGGATGATATTTGCTGCATCCATTAGGTCCTCATCAATGGTCACACTACCTATATAGTTCAGGTCAGCACCAGTTACTTTGACGCGATGAATTTTAGATTTTACAACTTGGATTTGCATAGGGCAAAGGTAATTAATTAAGGGCTATATTATCAATCAGTCTTACATCATCCGCATGGACTGCTATAAACGCTCTATAGGTTTTTTTATTTGATTTTCTTTTTACTGGCTTCAAGGCAACTGTATCAACGATCGAAAAGTACTCCAATTTCAAGATCGGATGGTCTGCAAATTGTCTGTAAACCCATTTCACCACTTCATTAGCACTTTTTGTGCCAAATTTTTCTTTTGCAGATTTTAAAGTCTTAAAAATAAATGGTGCTGCTTGTCTATATTCTTTCTTCAACCTTGTATTCCTAGAGCTCATAGCAAGACCATCAGATTCCCTTTCTATTGCACAGCCTATTATCTTGACCGGGATATTGAATTTTGTGACCAATTTCTTGATGATCTGTAATTGTTGAAAATCCTTTTCGCCAAAATAAGCACGATCCGGTTTCACGATTTCGAGCAGTCGTTTTACAATCGTTCCCACGCCATCAAAATGACCTGGACGAAATTCACCTTCCATTTCATGTTCAAGGCCGTCGAAGTCAAATTTCTTGGATTTGACATTAGACTCGTAGATATCATTAGCTGTAGGGGCAAAAACCAAGATTGCATTAGATGCTTGCTTGAGTAATTTTGCATCTTTGTCCAGCGTACGTGGGTATTTTTTCAGGTCATTCTTATTGTTGAATTGAGTAGGATTCACGAATATGCTTACAACCACTAAATCATTTTGTTTCAATGCTTTTTTAACCAAGGAAATATGTCCCTTATGCAGCGCTCCCATCGTAGGAACAAGGCCAATAGAATTTCCTAATTGTCTAAATCTGGCTATAGCTTCTTCAAGCCTTTGCGTGTCCTTGTAAATACTCACATTAATAAAAAATTAACAGCCAGCAAACTTAATATTTTAAAGGCAATCTGCATAAAATTTTGTACTTTTGCGTGTTTTTTATTTTGAATTTTCAAAAGAAACTAATTTTATGAAAGATAAGAGAATATTATATGTCTCATCAGAAGTAGTTCCCTATTTACCAGAAACCGAAATTTCTTCTATGTCCTTTGAGGCGCCAAGGATGGTGAATCAACAAGGTGGGCAAATAAGGATCTTCATGCCACGTTATGGAAATATCAATGAAAGAAGGCATCAGTTGCATGAAGTGATTAGGCTTTCTGGAATAAATCTTGTCATTAACGATTTAGACATGCCTCTTATCATTAAAGTGGCTTCGATACCTAAAGAGCGGATTCAAGTTTATTTTATTGATAATGAGGATTACTTTAAAAGAAAGGCTACATTAACCGATGAGGAAGGTAATCTCTTCCCTGACAATGATGAACGTGCGATATTCTTTGCGAAAGGGGTCATAGAAACAGTCAAGAAACTCAATTGGGCGCCAGACATCATTCATGTTCATGGATGGTTAGCATCTTTGCTACCCCTTTATCTAAAAGAATACTACAAAGACGAACCATTATTCTCAGAGAGTAAGGTCGTAACATCTGTATATGAACAAAGCTTTGAAGGTACTTTGAACAAGGACATGTTTGATAAGGTCAAATTCGATAATATTGATGAGCAGTCCATTGAAGCTTTAAAGGAGCCGACCTACAGTAGTATCATGAAAGTTGCAATCAATCATTCTGATGCCATTATTGAAGGGTCTAAAGACCTTTCAAAGGACATTAAAGAACATTTAAAGAGTGCAGGTAAACCAATATTGGATTATAAGACTCCAGAAGATTTTGCAGAACCTTATACGGAATTCTACAATAGTAGCGTTTTAAATTAATTGCTGAATCAAAGAAGAATTAATGAACAATATGAATAATGCCCTGAAGAACATTCTAATCGGGTCTTCAATAATCATTTCCTTCATAAGTTGCGAAAAGGATTTTTCCAGCTTAGGTACAGAGATCATTGGAGGTACTAATTTCGACACTGGTAGCGAACTATACGATGTCATTGCATATAGCAAGAAAGTAGGCCCTGTAAGAAGTAATGGATTGCCAGTTAATTTAATAGGTATTTACAACGATCCTGTCTATGGATCAACTACAGCTAGCTTTATTACACAAGTTTCTTCTTCGACAATCAATCCTGTGTTTGGAGATAGTGTTGTTTTAGACTCTGTCGTCCTGACCATTCCTTATTTTAGTACAAATGAGGGCAATGATGATTCCGGAAATATAATGTATGAACTGGATTCCATTTTTGGAGATTCTCCAATGAACCTATATGGATTTAGGAATAATTATTTTTTAAGGGATTTCGATCCGGAATCTGGTTTTGAAGAAACTCAGAATTACTATTCCAATGGAGCAACCTCTGAGACAGGAATGTTAAATATGGCAGAGATTGAGGGAGATACTATATTTAAGCAGATAATGTTTCTGCCAAGCAATGACCCAACTATTATTTTTGGTGCGCCAGACGAGGAAACAGGAGAGCGTGAAGAATCAAGACAAGATCCTCCAGCTATTAGAACATTACTCGATAAAGATTATTGGCAAGAACTAATAATAGATAAAGAAGGAGAGCCTGAATTGAGCAATCAAGCCAATTTCGAAGATTATTTCAGAGGTATGTATTTTAAAGTCGAATCTTTGGCAGGTGAACCGGGCACTATGATTTTATTGGATTTCAGTTCTTCAAGTTCTAACATTACGCTATATTATACAAGAGATGGATTTAGCACTGACGAAAATGGGGATCCTATAAGGGAGCAATCTACATTTGAACTAGGCTTTAACGGGAATAGAGTGAATTTGCTCGAAAACAACTTTAACTTTCCTTTGGAAGATGGTGACGATATCAATGGTGATGAAAAAATATATTTAAAAGGTGGCGTTGGTTCCACAGCCGTCATTAATCTTTTCAATGCAGATGAAACTGGTCAATCAGCAGAGTTTACAGCGTTCAAAGAATCTTTCGTTGAAACAAATTCTGATGGCGAATTCGTGAGATCTAAACGTTTGGTAAATGAAGCGAATCTTATTTTTTATGTCGATCAGACAATGGTCGATGGTGAAGAACCAGATAGAATATACCTTTACGACCTTACAAATAATGCGCCATTAATTGATTATTTTCTTGACCCATCAACAAATAACTTCAATCCTGTTGATACCAAGATTCTTCATTTAGGGGCTTTAGAAAGAGTGGATGACGAACCTGATGGAGAAGGCATTAAATATAGATTGAAGATGACCGAACACATAAATAATCTCCTTATAAGGGATTCAACGAATGTAAAACTGGGACTTTCAGTTTCAGGAAACTTGAATCTTGAAAATGAATCAAATCAACTAGATATTATAACTGAAGAAACCAATATATTGAATCAACTGCCTGTTAGCTCCATAATTTCTCCGAGAGGAACTGTTTTGTTTGGTAACAATACGATGGATGACGACAAGAAAGTTCAATTGGAGATTTTCTATACTGAACCAAATAACTAGAAATTATGTGTGGAATTGTCGGGTATCTAGGCCATAGAGAGGCCTATCCAATAATAATCAAAGGTCTCAAAAGGCTTGAATATAGAGGATACGATAGTGCAGGTATCGCCTTATATGATGGCAACGACATAAAACTTTCCAAGACCAAAGGCAAAGTTGCTGACCTCGAGGTTCGATTAAAAAAGGAAATCCCTACAAATGGTACTGTTGGTATCGGACATACACGTTGGGCAACTCATGGTGTGCCGAACGATGTTAATTCGCATCCTCATTATTCGAATTCTGGAAACTTGGTGATTATCCATAATGGGATCATTGAGAATTATGATGCTCTGAAAAAGGAATTGACAAAAAGAGGCTATACCTTCAAATCAGATACCGATACAGAAGTATTGATCAACTTGATAGAGGATGTCAAGATCAAGGAAAACGTTAAATTGGGCAAGGCTGTTCAAATTGCACTAAATCAAGTTATAGGTGCTTACGCTATCGCTGTATTTGACAAATCTAAACCAGATGAAATTGTTGTAGCACGTCTCGGTAGCCCTTTGGCCATTGGTATAGGTGAAGACGAATTCTTCATAGCCAGTGATGCCTCGCCATTCATTGAGTTCACTAATAATGCAATTTATCTTGAAGATGAAGAAATGGCTATTGTTCGACGCCATAAAGGTGTGAAAATTAGGAAAATACATGATGATTCTTTAGTGGCTCCGTATGTTCAAGAGCTACAAATCAACTTAGAACAAATAGAAAAAGGTGGCTATGAGCATTTTATGTTGAAAGAGATCTATGAGCAGCCAAGAGCTATAATGGACACATTTAGAGGTAGGTTGTTGACAGATCAAGCCATTATCAAAATGGCAGGTGTTGAGGATAACATGAAGAAATTTTTGAATGCCAATCGAATCATAATAGTTGCTTGTGGTACTTCTTGGCACGCCGGATTGGTAGCAGAATACATATTTGAAGATCTCGCTAGAATACCAGTTGAGGTTGAATATGCTTCAGAATTCAGGTATAGGAATCCTGTAATTGCAGAAAACGACATATTGATCGCCATTTCACAATCAGGAGAAACGGCTGATACACTAGCTGCGATTAAAATGGCAAAAGAAAAAGGCGCCTTTGTATTTGGGGTCTGTAATGTTGTAGGGTCCTCAATTGCCAGAGAAACAGATGCTGGGGCATATACTCACGCGGGACCAGAAATTGGAGTTGCTTCAACAAAAGCATTTACCACCCAAATAACAGTATTGACATTAATTGCATTGCGTTTGGCTCGGGCCAAAGGAACAATATCAAGTTCAGATTTTCGCCATCATTTAATAGAGTTGGAGAGCATACCTAAAAAAGTTGAGAAGGCGCTTAAATTGGATGACCACGTGAAAATGATTTCAAATATCTACAAAGATGCAAGTAATTTCCTTTACCTCGGAAGAGGGTATAATTTTCCTGTCGCACTTGAGGGAGCATTAAAACTCAAGGAGATATCTTATATACATGCCGAAGGATATCCTGCTGCAGAAATGAAGCATGGACCAATTGCCTTGATAGATGAACAAATGCCAGTGGTGGTCATTGCAACCAAGAAGGGACATTATGAAAAGGTAGTGAGTAATATTCAAGAAATTAAATCTCGAAAAGGAAAAATCATAGGTGTTGTAACCGAAGGTGATAAAACTGTCAAGGAACTTGCGGATCACGTGATTGAGGTGCCTGAATGTACAGAAGGCCTAACGCCGCTTTTAACAACAATACCATTGCAATTATTATCTTATCATATAGCAGTAATGTTAGGAAAGAATGTTGACCAACCAAGAAACTTAGCTAAGTCTGTAACAGTAGAATAGTTATCCTTGATTTTAATTGATATTTGATTAAAATTGAGAGCACATGAATGGCTGAATTTCCATGAATTGGTCTCCCTTTAGATAATTCCACATCGTTTTTTTTGTGATTTACTTAAAAAACGTATCTTGTTCGACACAATTCAAACTAAATCCAAAAGATGAAAACAATCCTCACATTTGTCATGCTGTTTGCGTGTACACTAATTTTTGCGCAAACAACAGTAACAGGTTCGGTCGTTGATGATAGCGGACAACCAATTCCAGGAGCTAATATTATAGTTACTGGAACTTCTACAGGTACGATTACTGACTTTGATGGTAATTTTACCTTAACGGCAAGCCAACCACTTCCTTTTACCTTAACAGCCAGTAGCGTTGGTTTTGAGACTGCCACTGCCGAAGTTACATCTAACAATCAAGTAATATCCTTGGTATTGACTGAAGGAAGCATTCTTGATGAAGTTGTAATTTCTGCTTCCAGGACTCCTGAACGAGTATTTGAATCACCGGTAACCATTGAGCGCTTAGGACTAAAGGAAATCAAGAACACGGCCTCAGCCGATTTCTATGATGGTCTTGAGAACTTAAAAGGAGTCGATGTCAACACCAACAGTTTAACATTTAAATCGGTTAATACAAGGGGTTTTGCGACTTTCGCAAATAACCGATTCATGCAATTAGTGGATGGTATGGATAACTCAACACCAGCATTGAATTTCCCAATAGGGAATTTAGTAGGTATGGTTGAAACGGATGTCCAAAGTGTCGAGCTTCTGCCTGGAGCATCTTCTGCTCTTTATGGTGCGAATGCATTTAATGGGATCCTGTTCATGCGAAGTAAGAATCCATTTGACCATCAGGGAATCAGTGTTTCTTATAAACAAGGTATTACCTCTCAGGAAGCTGCTGGTGACAATAGCTATTATGACATAGGAGTCAGGATGGCCTACAAATTCAGTGATAAATTTGCTGCAAAGGTTAATTTTGGATGGCTTAAAGGAACAGACTGGGCGGCAAATAGTGAGGTAGATAAAAATTCTGATGGAGGTACAAGAACTTCAAATTTGAATTACAATGGAGTTAACGTATATGGTGATGAAGTAGCTGCAAACATAAATGGAGTTGCGGTTTTGCTTGAAGGTCTAGGGCTTGCACCAGCAGGTGCCAGTGCATTGGTGCCTTCTGAAGTAGTTAGTAGAATAGGCTATAATGAAGGTGATTTAACAGACTATAATGCAGAAAGCGTAAAAACAGACTGGGGGCTGTATTTTCGACCTTGGGAAAATGATTTCGAAATACAATACGTAGGTAAATATGGAACAGGGCAAACTATTTACCAAGGACTGAACAGATATAACATAGATAATTTCTCTCAGCAGCAGCATAAGCTGGAAGTTAGGAACGACAATTTCTTTGTTAGAGGATATGTAGTTTCCGATAAAGCCGGAGATTCTTATGATATGGTGTTTACTGGAATAAATATCTTGAACGATTGGAAAGACCATAACACTTATTTTGGAGAATATGTAGCTGCTTATATTGGTGCTACGCTCGGAGGAGCAAACAATGATCAGGCCCATGCTGCAGGAAGAGCTCAAGCAGAAACAGGACGATTTGAACCTGGAACTACAGGATATCAAACAGCATTTACCAAAAGCATTAATGATCCAGATTTAAGGACCGGATCCAAATTTCAGGATGCATCTAAATATTATCATGCAGATGCAAATTACAATTTCAGTCATTTATTGGACTTTGCAGATATTCAAGTTGGTGGTTCTTTTAGACGATATAGCTTGAATTCTGGAGGAACAATTTATACCGATACTGATGGGCCTATTGATTATTCTGAGTTTGGAGTATACACCCAGATTCAAAAGAATTTTGAATTAAGCGATGAAATGGACTTGAAATTTACCGGCTCAATTAGGTATGATAAGTCCGAGTTTTTTGATGGATTTGTTTCTCCTAGATTGTCTGCAGGGCTAACGGTAAACCGAAACCATAATGTGAGGGCTTCCGTTCAAACAGGATTCAGGAACCCAACAACGCAAGATCTATTCATTGGACTGGATTCTGGTGCAGGGTTCTTAGTAGGTTCTGCTCCAGATAATTTAGGAAGATGGTCAAGAGATTTACCTGTAAGTGGTCCAGGACAGTTGTTAGGACAACCTGCCACAATTACCCAAACAGGAACTGCTCCATACACTAATTCTTATACTGCTAGCTCACTTGCTGCGTTTGCAGCTTCAGGTAACCCAGCACTATTGGTAGTGGCTAATCCAGATTTGGTCAAGCCTGAACAGGTGACTTCTGCAGAAGCAGGGTATCGAGGTAAGATCGATAAATTAATTGTCGATTTTAGCGTATACTATAATAGTTATAAGGATTTCATTTCTCAACAGGCTGTTGCAGCACCATTATACGGAACAGCAGGAGATGGCGGATTATCCATTGCTGCAATTGCTAACGGAGACTTTCAGGGTTACAGTGCTTACACAAATGCCGAAGCAGATGTAAACTCTTATGGAGCTTCAATAGGATTGAACATGAAGGTTTTTGGCGATTTCGATTTAGGAGGAAGTTACACTTATGCTAAGTTGGATTTTGACCGAGATAGATTCCCTAATTTCGTAACGAACTTTAACACTCCTGAGCATAAGTTCAAGGCCTCATTTGGTAATACAGATTTATTCGAGAATTTTGGGTTCAATGTAGCATACCGATTTAGTGATGATTATTATTGGGAAGCAACCTTCGGAAATGGTGTTGTACCTGAATTCAATGTTTTTGACGCTCAAATCAACTACAGGATTCCTAGCTTAAAATCAGTTATTAAGGTTGGTGGAACAAACCTCGGAGGCAAAGAATATTTCACTGCCTTCGGAACAGGAATGATTGGATCTATGTATTATGCATCAATCACAATAAACAATTTATAAAAAATCTCTAAAATGAAAAATATAAAATATTTACTATTGACCGTTATCCTTATTGGATATACTGCATGTAACGAAATTGAAGATGTTGATTTAGATCCTGCAGAAATGGTAGTTGAATTACCAGAACTTACATCTGGAGATGCAGATTTCTCAAATTATGTGGCTGTAGGCGCATCTTTTACAGCAGGATTCACTGATAATGCTTTGTTCATCGCTGGACAACAGTATTCATTCCCTAACCAATTGGCACAGCAATTCGCTGCTGTCGGAGGCGGGGATTTCACTCAACCATTAATGAGTGATAATGTTGGTGGATTTTTGTTCGGCGGTATGCCTGCACCAGATGGTAGCTTCGGACCAAGATTGTTCTTTAATGGAGCGGGCCCTGCAACCTTACCAGGCACACCTTCTACAGAGGCGACCACTAATTTAGGAGGTTCGTTCAACAATGTTGGAGTTCCGGGAGCTAAAAGTTTTCATGTTACATTGGATGGTTATGGCGCATTAAACCCTTATTTCGGACGTTTTGCTTCTTCCCCAGCAGCATCAATGTTGGGAGATGCCTTGGCTCAAGGGCCAACGTTCTTCACGCTTTCGGAAATAGGAGGTAATGATGTACTAGGTTATGCCCTTGCTGGAGGAGATGGTGTGGATCAAACAGGTAATCCTAATCCGCTGACGTATGGAGTTAATGACATTACGGATCCTGGTCTATTTGGACAAGTTTTTGGTGGAATTGTTGCCGCAATGACTCAAGGTGGTGCCAAAGGAGTCGTAACCACGGTTCCAGACATCACAAGTCTATCTCATTTTACAGTGGTTCCTCATGACCCACTAGACCCAACCAACCCAAGCTTCGGACCATTGATCCCAACATTGAATGGAATCTTTGGACAACTGAATCAAGTTTATGCGTTCTTAGAATTCCAGGGAATTCCCAATGCAACGGCACGATCCATTGTTTTTGCCGAGGATGCAGCGAGTCCAGTTGTCTTGAAGGATGAAAGCCTTGCGGATCTTTCTGCCCAGATCGCAGGAGTATTTCTAGCAAGTCCTGAGTTTCCATTTTTTGTACAATCTTTAGGATTACCTGCGGCAGCTGCTCCAATTGTTGCTGGTCTTCTTGGAGATACTTATGGGCAGACTAGACAAGCCACTGCAGCAGACCTTTTGGTCCTGTCAAGTAGTAGTGTTATTGGAACTGTAAACACGGCAGTTGCAGGTGCGTTGATTGGTCAAGGCCTACCAGCTGAAGTTGCAGGTCAGTTCGCGGTTGAAGGCATTACCTTGCCTTTGGAAGACAAGTGGGTATTATTGCCAAGTGAGCAAGCAGAAATAGCAGCAGCAACAAGCGCTTATAATGCTGCGATTGAAAATGTTGCAAATTCCAACCCTAATGTGGCTGTGGCCGAC
>JABDMQ010000041.1 GCA_013001365.1 Flavobacteriaceae bacterium | reverse complement strand
ACCTTGATTAGCAAAAGATGACCTTACGGTTGTCTCTAACATGTCATCATAATCACAATCTGCGAAAATAATATTAGGGTTCTTGCCACCTAATTCCAATGATAGTTTCTTGAACATTGGTGCAGCTACTTTTGCAATATGGGCACCAGTACCTGTCCCGCCCGTAAAAGAAATAGCCTTGATGTCCGGATGTTCAACTATGGCTTGCCCTGTAGTTGTGCCAAGTCCATGAACAATATTGAGCACCCCTTTTGGCAATCCAGCTTCGTTACAGATCTCTCCCAATAAAAATGCGGTCAATGGTGTGACCTCACTTGGTTTGGCCACAACACAATTTCCTGCAGCTATGGCAGGAGCGATTTTCCATGTAAAAAGGTATAATGGAAGGTTCCAAGGAGAAATACAGCCTACAACGCCTATAGGTTGCCTCAATGTATAATTCATTGCTTTATGGCCAACGCTTTCATGACTTTCACTTGAGAATTGCGTAATGGCATTCCCAAAAAAGCGGAAATTACTTGCTGCTCTCGGGATATCAACAGATTTGGCCAAGGAAACAGGTTTACCGTTGTCCTTGCTTTCAGCTTCTGCGAATCGTTGTAAGTTGGATTCAAGTAACTCGGAGATCTTGATCATGATCCTGCTGCGTTCTTCAAGAGTGGTCTGTGACCAAACAGGGAATGCTGATTTAGCAGCGATATAGGCATTTTCTACGTCCTCTTTCGAGGAGTTGGGTATTTGCCCATAAACCTTGCCATTGGCAGGACAGTAGTTGTCTAGCCAATTATCCTGCATCGGTTCTAAAAATTCTCCATTAATGAAATTCTTTATTTGCATCAGGATTTTATATAAGCCATCACCTTGATTTCCACCACAAGGTCAGGATGTGGTAATTGGTGTACCGCGACCGTTGTTCTTGCTGGCCCGGTTTCAGCATTGAAGAATTCCGCATAGGCTTTATTGTAACCTGCAAAATCGTTCATGTTCACTAGAAAAGATGTAACATCAACAATATCTGCGAGGGTGGCACCTTCCTTGGCCAAGTTCTTTTGAATGTTCTTGATCACTTCACGGGTCTGCACTTCGATATTCAATCGTTTTGTTCCCATTTCGTCAATGATATCAACGCCTGCTATAGAATTGTCTGGGCGTCTGGAACTTGTTCCTGACACAAAAATAAAATCGCCAACTCGTTTGGTATGCGGATAGGCGCCTCTCGGAGTAACTTTTTCACTCATAACTTTATTTTAGTCCAGCAACCCTATCATCTTCAAGAATTGCTTCGGTTTCTTTTATGACTTTTTCAAGTATTGGCCGCAAGCCTACTTTTTGGTCTGGAAGAGGCAGTTCTATTTCTCCATCAGACAACAAATTAAGGATAGCTTTGTCTTGCGCCCTTCCTCGTAACATGGCTTCTCGATATCCTATGTCCTCATTAAATGTGACCAACGAATATTTTGAGGAGTAATCATCTGGAAAATTTTTCTCGAACGCCATCTCTAATTTACGCTTTTCCTGAAAGATAGGATTTGCTACGTGATCCTTCATCTCATGAAAATTATCGATTGCCAGGTCTGCTATAGCATCGGTATCTTTTTTACGATTATTTTGGTAAGTCTCAAAAACAGCCTCCCAATTACCATGGTTCTCGTCAAGGACCGCATCAAACTCAACCACATCTTCAAATGACGCATTCATGCCTTGGCCATAAAATGGCACAATAGCATGGGCGGAATCTCCCATAAGCAAGGTATTTCCCTTATAATGCCATGGATAACATTTAACAGTTCCTAATGGTGCAGTTGGATTATCGAAAAAATCATCCAGTAAATTAGGCATTAATTCCAGGGCATCAGGGAATTCCTTTTTAAAAAATTCCTCAACGATTTCTGGTGTAGTGAGATTATTGAAATTGTATTTCCCTTGATCATAGCTCAAGAAAAGCGTTACTGTAAAACTGCCATCTAAATTCGGTAAGGCAATGACCATGAAATCGCCTCTTGGCCAAATATGCAAGGCATTCTTAAAGGTTTTGTAGCCGCCATCATTAGTTGGAAGTATACTCAACTCCTTATAGCCGTGAGTTAAGTAATCTTGTGAAAAACTGAACAAGAACTTCTTGCCAAGATAATAACTTTGTCTCATTGCAGAACCTGCTCCATCTGTAGCAATTATGATATCTGCATCTTCAATGAATTGGTCGTTTGTGATGTAATCTGAGAAAAGAGCCGTCGTGTTCTCAAAATCGACTGATTTGCATTTTTTATTGAAATGAATGATAACATTTTCATGTTTTTCAGCCTCATCAAGGAGTAGGGCATTCAACCCACCTCTTGAGATGCTATTTATGTACTCATGATCGCGACCGCTGTAGTTAGACATGAAGGAATTGCCATCCTTGTCATGAATCATTCGGCCATTCATTGGTATGCATAATGCCAAAACCTGCTCCTCGATGTCAACAAGTTTCATGGCCTTGATT
>JABDMQ010000031.1 GCA_013001365.1 Flavobacteriaceae bacterium | reverse complement strand
GTCATAAGGACGCACCAAGAGTTGTGGTTACAAACGGAATGATGATTCCAAATTATTCAACACAAGACGATTGGGAAAAATATAATGCCCTCGGAGTTACGCAATACGGCCAGATGACAGCTGGCAGTTATATGTACATAGGCCCTCAAGGAATCGTACATGGCACCACCATAACGGTTTTGAATGGATTCCGGAAAATCGGAAAGTCGCCAAAAGGTCATCTTTTCGTTACCTCAGGTCTTGGCGGTATGTCAGGAGCACAACCTAAAGCTGGCAATATTGCTGGTTGTATAACAGTATGTGCAGAGATCAATCCCAAAGCCGTTGAAACACGACATAGCCAAGGATGGGTGGATGAAGTTTGTCATGATTTAGATCAATTGGTTCTTAGGGTCAAGGCAGCAAAGGAAAAAATTGAAACAGTTTCCATTGCCTATCTTGGTAACATTGTTGACGTCTGGGAAAAATTTGATGAGAACAATATTCATATTGAATTGGGTAGTGATCAAACGTCACTCCATAATCCTTGGGCAGGCGGTTACTACCCAGTAGATCAATCCTTGGAAGAGTCCAATGAAATGATGGCCAAGGACCCTGAATTGTTCAAGGAAAAAGTCCAAGAAAGTTTGCGACGTCAGGCTAGCGCCATAAACAAACATACGGCAAAGGGCACTTATTTCTTTGATTATGGTAATGCCTTTTTACTAGAAGCATCAAGAGCTGGTGCCGATGTCATGGCTGCTAAACCAAGCATAGGTCGTGAATTCAAGTATCCAAGTTATGTACAGGACATCATGGGACCAATGTGCTTCGATTATGGATTTGGGCCATTCCGCTGGGTCTGCGCTTCTGGTAATTCCGAAGACCTTGAAAAGACCGATGCTATTGCCTGCGAGGTCCTAGAAAAAATCAAAAAAGACGCTCCAGCAGAGATTCAGCAGCAAATGGCCGACAATATTCAATGGATAAAAGGAGCACAGGAAAACAAATTGGTCGTGGGTTCGCAAGCAAGGATTCTCTATGCAGATGCTGAAGGCAGGGTGAAGATCGGGGAAGCATTCAACAATGCCATAGCAAAAGGGGAAATCGGACCAGTGATCCTTGGGCGAGATCATCATGATGTTTCCGGTACTGATTCACCATACAGGGAAACAAGCAATATTTATGATGGATCCCAATTCACTGCTGATATGGCCATACAAAATGTGATTGGCGATAGTTTCAGGGGCGCTACCTGGGTGAGTATTCATAATGGTGGAGGCGTAGGTTGGGGAGAGGTTATCAATGGTGGATTTGGTATGGTTCTTGATGGTAGTAAAGACGCATCAAGGCGTTTAAAATCAATGCTTTTCTGGGATGTGAACAACGGAATCTCAAGACGAAGTTGGGCAAGGAACAAAGAAGCCATTTTTGCAATTAAGCGTGCTATGGAAAGTGAACCAAAGCTGAAAGTCACTTTGCCAAATAGCGTTGATGAAGACCTATTGAACGAATTATAACTAAATAAAAAAGCAATGAAAAAAGTAACACAAACCATTTCGGCATTACTGCTTTTTATAGTGGTATCCTCTTGCAGTTCTGTAAGGGTTGCTACCGACTATGACAGCAAAGCAGACTTTAACCAGTACAAGACCTTTGCATTCTTTAAAACAGGAATAGATAAGGCAGAGATCAGCGACCTAGACAAACGAAGGATTCTTCGTGCTATTGAAAGCGAATTATTAGCAAAAGGCTATTCAAAATCTGAAACACCAGATATACTTGTCAGCATCTTCACCAAATCCAGCGAACGTGTAAACGTTTACAATAACGCCTGGGGTATGGGTGGCTGGGGCTGGGGAGGCTGGGGTCCATGGGGCTGGGGCTTTAATCAACAACCTATGGTCACTACATCTACTCAAGGAACTTTGTACATCGACTTAATAGATGCCAATAAAAAAGAACTAATTTGGCAAGGTATGGGTACAGGTTACTTAGCCCAAGGCAGAGAGAAGAAAGAAGCGCGAATTAAAGAGTTCGTAGCAAAAGTAATGGCTAAATATCCACCGGGATCAGAACAATAAAACTAAAAAAAGCGACCTGATCAGGTCGCTTTTTTTTACATCACAATATCATTTTTCCACTCGAAGGGTTCTGGTATTCCTGAATCATCAATAAGTTGCCTGATGTCTATTTCGATACCTCGACTCAGGTCAGTAATCGGAACATCATTAGGTCCTCCTTCGAAAGGGTTCTCAGTATTTTCACCAATCTTTTCCATAGTATGAAACACCCAGGCTAGCATGGCACTGAACGGAATGGAAAACCAAACAAAATGCTTGGCAATGAATTCTTGTGCCAAATGCCCAAGCGATGTACGTGACTCATGCGTTGTAAGGTCTTCGAGAATATGTTCGCCAATGACTTCAAATCCTTCCATGATTCCGAAAGGTAACAGGACAATAAATACCCAAACAAACAAATAATTCAGTGTTGCAAACTGTCGCGGGTATGGAAAATTCTTTATGCGTTCACTTTTACCTTGAAGTGTATAGAACTCAACTAACATATTCATCATTTCCATGTGCCTGAAATCCTCGATCAAACCTTGGTCCATCAATTCCTTTAATCTTCTGGATTGTATACCCAACAATTGAGATGCTTGATTTCCTTTTGCAAAGACTTCCTTATTTTCAACTTCAGAAATGTAAGGACTAATAGCTTCCTGAATAGGAATAGTATCTTCACACACCAAATAATGAGCTTCACGAAATTCGCGATTAGATTTACCAGTTTTGAGATGTTGCTCCCATGGCTTGTCTTTTCTAAGTTGATAACGTAAAGCCGTTAACCAAGCTACATGGCGATGAACAAGTTCTCGTTTGATTGATTGCAATTCATCATCAGATAGACCTTTCTTTGCATGTACATTGGTTATGAATTCCTTGACCATGATTGTCCAAGACCTTGAAGAATTCACGATGCCACCCCAGATCTTTCTGGCTTCCCATAATCTGTCATAGGAAGCATTGTTCTTGAAACTAACGATAAAGGCAACAGCAGTACCCAATACACCCAAGGGAAGCCAAGGTACATGTAACCATTTTAAACCAAGAACATCAAATAAAAATACGGGAATAGTTGCTAAAACCAGAAACAAGAAAATATGCCGTCGCGTCCATTTTATGACTCCTTTGACTGGGAAAATTCTTTTTGTATACATATAAGCAGTTTAATTACTGAAATATACAAAATCCCAAATCCAAATTTCTCATAATGTAGTATCTTAGGTTTTTAATCTTATCACATAATAAGAGATAACCATGAAGAAGTTTATTTCACTCCTCATACTTTTGGCTTTCTGCTCAACAAGTATATCAGCTCAGAATCTTTCAAGCAAAGAAAAGAAAATCATCAAGTCCATTGAAGCCAATAATCCCGAAGCCATTTCATTCTTGAAGAAAGTGGTCAATATCAATAGCGGTACAATGAATCCTGAAGGCGTCAAAGAAGTTGGTATGGTCTTTAAAGATGCCTTTAATAACATTGATTTTCAGACCTCATGGATCGATATGCCGCCTGAAATGAATCGCGCTGGTCATCTATTTGCTGAAACATCGGGCAATAAAGGGAAGAAATTATTGCTCATTGGGCATCTCGATACGGTTTTCGAGGCTGATAGCCCTTTCCAAGAATTCAAGATGGTGAATGAAAGCATTGCCCATGCTCCAGGTGGCAATGATATGAAAGGAGGCAATGTAATTGTCCTTTATGCATTGAAAGCATTGCAAGAAAATGGCCTTTTGAAGAATGCACAGATCATTGTTGCATTTACTGGTGATGAAGAAAGTACTGGCAAACCTCTGACCATTAGCAGAAAAGATCTGATTGAAGCTGCAAAACGAAGTGATATAGCTTTAGGTTTCGAAAACTCCACAGGATTTAATTATGCCACTGTTGCAAGACGAGGTGCATCTGGATGGAAATTGGAAGTTGAAGGCAAACGCGCACATTCGTCAGGAGTTTTTAGCGATCGTGTTGGGGCTGGTGCCATTTTTGAACTTTCAAGAATCCTTAACGAGTTCTACAATAAAGTTAAAGGCGAAGAATATCTAACATTCAATCCTGGTGTCATTCTTGGCGGGACCTTCGTCAATTTAGATGAAATGACCAGTAAGGGAGATGCCTTCGGGAAAAGTAATGTAGTCGCCCAAACAGCAGTTGTAAAAGGTTGATTACGATTCATTTCTGAGGAACAAAAGGAGAATGCCCGTTCGAAAATGCGTGAAATCGTAGCTAATAATTTACCACAGACCTCAGCAAAAATCAGTTTTACAGATAGTTATCCTGCCATGGGACCAAAAGAAGGCAACCTAAATTTACTTTCCGTTTTGAACGAAGTTAGTTTAGATCTAGATCAGGGCGAAGTATTGGCATATGATCCGGGCAGACGTGGTGCGGCAGACGTTTCATTTGTTGCAGAATATGTTGATTGTCTGGATGGTCTGGGCACTATGGGCTCCGGTGCCCATACACCTCAAGAAACCGTTAACTTGAATACAGTTGAAGACCTTACGAAACGAACTGCTATCTTGATCTATAGATTGATAAATCAGTAGGACAGTATTTCTTCGATCTTGGCTTTCACCTTTTCTGTTGATGGTATCATGGTCTCCTCTAAAGTAGAATTAAGAGGAATTGCTGGCATGTTCTCACTACCAATTGTCATTACAGGAGCATCTAGGTATTTAAAGCATTCTTCTTGGATTTTTCCTGTAAGAGCTCTTGCAAAACCATTATCGACAGGTTCCTCAGTAACTACTAAGCATTTACCTGTTTTCTTGACCGAATTCATAATAGTTTTTTCATCCAAGGGAAACAAGGTCCTTAAGTCGATGATCTCCACTTGGTCTCGCATGTCTTCTGAAGCGTTATAAGCCCAATGAACTCCCATTCCATATGTCACTATGGTCATGGTTTCCAGTTCTTCTTGTTTCCAAATTTCCTGCAAGACCCAAGCCTTTCCAAAAGGCAATATGTAATCCTCACTAGGCTCAACCGATGTTGCCGTTTTGGTTCCTGGAATCTTGGACCAATACAATCCTTTATGTTCTAGGATAACAACTGGATTGGGGTCGTAGTAGGCTGCTTTCATCAATCCTTTTAGATCGGCTCCATTACTCGGATAGGCGATTTTTATGCCTCTGATATTGGTCACAACACTTTCTACTGACGATGAATGGTAAGGTCCACCACTGCCATAGGCACCAATAGGCACACGAAGAATCATGCTCACGGGCCATTTTCCATTAGACAGATAACAACTTCGACTGACTTCAGTGAATAATTGATTCAGCCCTGGCCAGATATAATCGGCAAATTGGACCTCAACAATCGGCTTTAATCCAACTGCACTCATGCCTACGGTTGAACCTACAATGAATGCTTCCTGTATAGGTGTATTGAACACGCGGTCATCACCAAATTTTTGAGCAAGTGTGGCGGCTTCCCTAAATACGCCACCTAATCGACCACCAACATCCTGTCCATATAGCAAGCATTCTTTATGCTTTCTCATGAGTTCTTCAACAGCATATAATGCACAATCGACCATGACCACTTTGTCATTTCCTTCTGGTGATCGAACACCTTTCTCCTCAGTAACTGGAGTAGGCACAAAATCATGAGTAAAGAGGTCTTCTGGTGTAGGATCTTCTGCCTTCAATGCTTTTTGAAAATCTTCTTTGACCTTTTTCATGGCAGATGATTCAATCGATTCAATTTCCTTGTTAGAAAATCCGTTGTCCTTTAATTGCTGAATTAATACAGGATAAGGATCTCTTGAACGCGCTTCTTCTAAGTCGTCACGGTACCATTCCATACGCACACCCGAAGTATGATGATTTAATAGGGGTACTTTTGCATGGACAAGAATCGGTCGTCTTTCTTCACGGATTGTCTTGATCACCTTATTGACGGCTTCATAACTTTCAATGAAATTAGCGCCATCAATGCTTATAGCTTCCAATCCATGGAATCCTTGAGCGTACTCATAAGCATTTTGCGCCCTGGTCTCTTCTTCATTTGCCGAAATGTCCCAGCCATTGTCTTGCACTAAGTACATTATTGGCATTTGCTTCAAGGCTGCCATCTGAAAGGCTTCAGCAATTTCGCCTTCAGTAACCGACGCGTCTCCTAAAGAACATACTACTATTGGTGCATTCCCGCGTAGGCGGGAATCTTCAGAATGGACCGAAGAATTATAGTCGTTTCCACTATTTTCCGTGCTATTTTTTGACTTCCCCTTTGTTCCGTTTTCTTCAGCAAAGAGATTACCGCTTTCGTGGTAATTAAATCCCATAGCCACACCAGTTGCAGGAATGGCCTGCATACCTGTAGCTGAGGATTGATGAGGAATCTTAGGCTTATCATCATCCTTTAGGCTTGGATGCGAATAATAGGTTCTTCCTCCTGAAAACGGATCGTCTTTCTTGGCCAGTAACTGCAACATCAGATCATAGGGTTGCAATCCAAAGGATAATAACATAGCATCGTCGCGATAGTATGGAAACGCATAATCCTGAGGCAATAACTGCATGCCCAAAGCAATCTGAACGGCTTCATGACCTCTAGAAGTAGCATGCACATACTTTGATACCAACTTGAAGTTATCTTCATATAACTCCGTCATTGACTTCGCCATGCACATGTAATGAAATGCTTTATAGAGGACGTCCTTGTTCATTAAGCCAATTGATTTTCAATCTTGGTCATCCAATTGAATGTATCTTCAATCTTGCCTGTTTTGATGCCTTGTAATGTTGCGTTAATTTCCTTGGCCACTGGGCTTTCCTCAGATATAGTAATAACGCCATCCGACATACCGATTTCTTTGATGTATGCTATACCCACTGCTGTACCAGTTCCAAACGCCTCTTCCAACAATCCTTTATCCGATGCATATCGAATTTCTTCGAGACTAACAAGACGTTCTGTAACTTCAAAACCCTTGTCACGCAATAAGTCGATAACGCTCTTACGGGTAATTCCACTGAGGACTGAACCATCTAGCTTAGGTGTTATGAACATCCCATCGACCTTGAAGAAGATATTCATGGTACCCACTTCTTGAATGTATTTATGTTCTGCTGCGTCCAGCCATAGGACCTGATCATAACCTTTGTTTTTTGCTAACTCAGTTGGCTTAATTGCAGCAGCATAGTTTCCGGCAGCTTTAGCTTCACCTGTACCACCATGCGCCGCTCTTATGAAGTCCTTTTCCGCCCAAAGTTTAATATGAGTACTGAACAAAGGTGCTGATGGCGAGGCCATAATTACGAATTTATAGTGTGTCGCAGCTCGCATGCCAATGAAAGCTTCATCTGCATACATAAATGGTCTCAAATACAAGGCACTACCATCTTGTGGTGGAATCCAATCTTTTTCCAATCCAACGAATTGTTTCAATCCTTCAATGAATAATTCTTCTGGCAATTCTGGCATTCCCATTCGTCTTGCGCTAAAATTGAGTCGTGCAGCATTCTCTTCTGGTCTGAACAGCATTGGGTTGCCTTCAGTATCAATAGTTGCTTTCATGCCTTCAAAAATTGCTTGACCATAATGCAATGCCATGGCTGCTGGATGCGTTGGTATAAGGTGTAATGGTTCTATCCTTGGATCGACCCATGAACCGT
>JABDMQ010000019.1 GCA_013001365.1 Flavobacteriaceae bacterium | reverse complement strand
CCTATAATATCACAATTGCCAATATTGCAAAGGAGATTACTTCAAAGACCAAAGCGATTCTTGTGGTTCATCTTTATGGGCAACTGGCAGATATGGCCGGCATAAGTGAATTGGCAAAATCCCATGAACTCCTTTTGATCGAAGATGCCGCACAAGCACATGGCGCTGAAAACGAATCAGAAATCAAAGCTGGAAATTTAGGTGATGCGGCAGGATTCAGTTTTTATCCCAGCAAGAACCTAGGTGCTTTGGGCGATGGTGGAGCGATTACAACAAATGATGAGGACCTGGAAAGGGTAATTAGGCAGCTACATAATTATGGGACTTCATCAAAATACAACAACCTTGTAAAAGGCATGAATTCTAGATTGGATGAAATTCAGGCCATGTTCCTGAACATTAAATTACGCTCCCTTGATGATGATAATAAAAGGCGAAGAGAGATCGCAAAGATGTATCTGAAGGGAATCAGTAATCCAAGAATTTCATTGCCATTCTATAATGGCTCAAAGGATCATGTATTTCACGTTTTTATAATCGAAACAGATAATAGAGAAGAATTATTGAAATTTTTGAAAAAAAGGAATATTGAATGCTCGATTCATTATCCAAGACCTCCACATAAACAAAAGGCATTCTTGGAATACGCACAGCTGGAATTACCAATTACCGAGAAAATTCATGAAAGGGTAATAAGTCTTCCTATGAGCCCAGTCCTGCAGAATGAGGAAGTACAATTCGTAATAGATGCCCTAAATAATTATTAATGAGAAGGCTTCTTGACTACATAAATAATAATGTCTTGTTCAAGGTGGCTTCTTTGAATTCTGTTTCTGTACTTGTCAGGATATTTGCTGGATTTTTTACATCAAAGGCCATTGCAATTTTCATTGGACCTGAAGGGATGGCCTTAATAGGGAATTTGAGGAATTTCTTTGGTTCTGTCCAAAATGTTGCCACACTGGGCATATACAGTGGAGTTGTTAAATATATTGCCGAGTTAAAGAACAACACAAAAGAACTAGGCAAGCTAATTTCTACGGCATATTATCTGGGTTTTATTGCAACAACTGCTGTATGCTTTGTTATTTATTTCAATGCGGAGTATATAAACGCCCTGGTATTCTTGTCTTATGATTTTTCCTATATATTCAAAATACTGGCACTCGCATTACCATTTTATTCATTGAACTTGTTCGCATTCTCAATATTGAACGGTTTTTCAAAGTACCGAATGCTTTTGATAGTCAACATTATAGGGCAAGTGCTAGGACTTTTGATTACGTTGATTCTAATATGGCAGAATAAACTGGATGGTGCCCTTATATCTGTGGTGATTTCGCCGGCCCTTATGTTCTTGATAACCTTTGTTGGAATAAGCAATCAAAGAAGTCTAGTTAATCTTATTGAATTCACAAACATTAAGTATGAGTATATCAAAAAATTAAGTGCCTTTTCTATCATGGCCTTGATTTCTGCAATTGCTTTTCCTATTGTTTTCATTAAGATCAGGAATTATATAGGAGCCAATGTCGGTCTTCAAGAAGCGGGATTTTGGGAAGCGATGAATAGGATTTCCTCTTATTACCTTATGTTTTTCAATACGTTGATGACATTGTACATCTTGCCACGGTTTTCTGAAATTGATAGCGTCAAGGAGTTCAGGAATGAAGTTTTCAGTTTTTATAAGACCATAGTTCCAGTCTTTGCCATAGGTTTAGTTCTAGTTTATTTCTTACGCTCATTTATTATTTCAGTTGTTTTTACACCAGAGTTTGGCCCAATGCAGGAGTTGTTTTTCTGGCAACTTCTTGGGGATATGGTGAAAGTGCTTTCGGTAGTAATTGCCTATCAATTCGTAGCGAAGCGAATGTTTTGGCATTTTATAATTACTGAGATATTCTCAGTAGTCATAACCTATGCTACAAGTATCTATTTTATAGATCTCTATGGCGTGAAAGGTGCCACCATCGCTCATTTTGTTAGTTATTCGATGTACTACGGAATTATATTGATGATTTTTGGGACTAAATTGTTTGGAACGCTTCCGGAAAAGGAAACGGAAGATCTTAAAGAAAATGATGACCTCGAATAATGAAATAATTAGTATCATTGAATATGGAAACCTCGACCGTAAATGACATTAAGATTCTGGACATCCCTAAGATAAAGGATGTAAGAGGAAGTCTTGCTGTTATTGAAAATGATGCAATACCATTCGCAATCAAGAGAGTGTACTATCTTTTTGATGTCCCGAGCGATTCATACAGAGGAGGGCATGCTCATAAGGATCTGCACCAATTGCTTATCGCCATAAGCGGAAGTTTTAGTGTTATCCTAAAGGACTCGTTGGGCAATGAGAAAACCGTAACATTGAAAAAACCGGATGTTGGACTATTGATACCTAACATGATATGGCGCGAAATTGAGGATTTCTCATCAGGTGCAATATGTCTTGTCATCGCTTCGGATGTTTATAAAGAAGAAGATTATATTTGGGACCTAGAGCAGTTCCGATCTTAGATAATGCTTATTGCCTTCCTGAATATTTTGTACTTACTTGCGTAATAATGAATATAATTTCGAATCGCCTTATTCTTCAATTTCCTGAATGACTTCTCCCCAAGTTCCTTATTTTCGAAATATCCTGCCAAGAACAGAAGGTCTTTGTAATGTTGACTTTCATATTCTTCAATTAATCGTTTTTCAAATTCATATTTCTTTGAAAAATGATCGAACAATTTCTTCATCTGCA
>JABDMQ010000004.1 GCA_013001365.1 Flavobacteriaceae bacterium | reverse complement strand
GAAGGATATTCGTCGGCGGTAGATTTCCCACCTTCTTTATATTATAAAGAACTTGCTTCATTTTATCCCGATGCCAAGGTCATTCTCACTGTGCGAGATCCTAAAAAATGGTACAAAAGTGCCTTTTCTACTATTTTTAGTTTTAATCCTGGAACTATGTTCAAGCTAAAACTTCTATTTAAGCTTCCTTTTTCTTCGAATGCCAGAAATATGATCAAGATCATTAAGCTCAATGAGAAATCAATTTGGCAGCGTCTTTTCGAAGGAAAATTTGAAGACGAGGAATATGCCATTAATAGATTCAACACCCATATTGAAGAGGTAAAGGAATTAATCCCAGAGGACAAGCTTTTGATTTTTAGACCACAAGATGGGTATAAACCATTATGTGAATTTCTTGATGTTGCCGTTCCTTCGGAACCTTTCCCTAACACCAATATGAGGCAGGATTTTCATGAATGGGTAAAGAGTATTCTTAAGGATGTGATTTAATTGTGCTCCTAAAGGAACAATATATTGTTTCGAGTACCCATTCGCTCTAATTCAATAAGTTTAATCAATATGCCACATACTTTAAAAAACACTGACCTAGAAATCCATTTAGACTTACCCTCACAAGGCTATTCATTCTCTCGTTTTGATTGGTCTGGGAAGATAACTAAGGTAAGATTTCAAGGCAATGATGTTTCGACCATAGAGCGAACCGATAATGTCAATGAACATCATTTTGGAAAGGGATTCTATAATGAATTTGGCATCGATAAAGGATTGGGATTCGATGAAGCTTCGGTTGGTGATTGGTTTCATAAGATTGGTGTTGGCCTTTTGAAGAAGGATTATGATCAGTATGTATTCAATAAAAAATATGAATTAGACCCTCTTGAATTCAAGGTTATTTCTGGTGATGATAGTATAATTATGGAAACGGAGTCACGATTGGTTAATGGATTTGGATATTACCTAAAGAAGACGATCTCACTGCTTAAGGATCATTTCAAGATATCATATGAACTAAAGAATATTGGAGACAAGCCAATAATAACAAACGAGTACAATCATAATTTCGTTTCAATCAACAATAACCTAATAGGTAAAGAATATATTTTGAAATTTCCTTTCAAGCTAGTGAAAGACAACTTTGACGACCTGGTCAATACAGAGCAGAAAGTGGAAATAGGGAATAACGAATTCACATTCAATGATATCATTGAGGACCAGTTTTTCTTTAGCAACCTAACGGGAAACGAATTGGTCAATGCCTTATGGGAATTACTGAATCTGAAAAGTAAGATCAAGATCAGCGAAACAGGCGACTTCAATACGAACAAGATCAATATTTGGGGTTGGAGACATGTCATCAGCCCTGAACTCTTCAAGCACATTTCCATTGCATCTGGAGATTCTGATGAATGGACCAGGACTTTTAATTTCGAAAGAATTTAAGGCAAAGAATAAGAATTTATATTGCTAGCCTATGATTACCTTGATTATTCAAGAATTTAAAAGTATATTTATCTAGCTATTAATCAGATACCCACTAATGGGTATTGTTACCTATTGTTGCAATTTCCAATACTATCTGAAGTAGTAGCCTTCCCAAGTTTATTATGACCCTATAGCCTTTTCACCATTTAAGGTTCTTGTTATGCTTTAATCAACTGGCATATGTCTTCTTTGGGACGGTTAACTTTATTTTTTATCATTTCTTTCCAATTTGTAGTATTTGGGCAGCCCAAGACTATGGACATAAATCAAAAGGACTTTCTTGATCAACTGGCATCGTTGAAATCGAATAACAATGAAGAGGTCTCCTTGATTCTCGATTCATTGGCGATAATCGGTCATTCAAGTGGTTATACAAATGAATCATACGCCGGCAAAATGGCTGAATTGATAATTAACTTAATCAGAAAAAGTGATTATCATGACGCTGTTAAGGCACAATCCAAGTATATAGTCCTTTTTGAAAATGATGAGCAAAATACGTCAGTCTATGCCACATCAGCTTTCTTTATGGCTTATTCCTCAGGATTCATAAATGATTATGAAAATGAGGTTAAGTATTATAACCAAACCATTTCAATTTATGGGCAGGATCACCCAGCTGCTCCAACGTTCAATAACAATATCGGACTCGCACATCAGAATCTTGGAAATTAT
>JABDMQ010000002.1 GCA_013001365.1 Flavobacteriaceae bacterium | reverse complement strand
GCTGGGTCGTTCTGGGCATAGGCATTTACCGTGCCTGCACCAAGATTGATGTTGATATAATTCTCAACAAAGTTTGCAACCATAAGCGCATTACCGTTCTCCATTAACGTGAGTGATCCTGTTGTTGGGTTGGGATCAGCAATGACATCAAAGAGAACCAACTGGAATGGTCCAGGACCGTCCAAGTTAATGCTCGTTGGGAATATCTCTACCCGTGACAGGAAAAAACCATCACCACTGGCATCAGAGCCTAATGCGAAAGATGACCATTCAACTGGTGAAATTCCTGAATCTCCCACAGCAAAATTACCGATGGTCAATCCTGTAGGCAGATAGAATCCAGCACCCATGTCTGCCGTTACACCATTGGTAACAGAAGCACTAGGTGTAGCCACTAAGGCAAACTGGTAATTATCGGTACCTGTATTGGTACCCACGAAGGATATACTGAAATCGAAGGTCTGGGCATGCATTGTAAATGCCAAGAATGCCAAGAATATTAGGGAGTAGATTTTTTTCATGTTTTATATAAGTAGGTTATCTATCATTAATTTGGTAATTGTTCCAAAAAGAGAAAATAATTGGATAAACTTGTATTCAAAGGATGACTTCTAATTATGTCTTTTAAAATATTGGTATCATTACTCGGTCCTAAATATCTTATTACTCCATTTAAATTTATATCAGCATTATGGTATCCCGTAAATGGGAAATAATTACTGATTGTAGTGTTGGCTGGATGTCCCAAGACAGCATCTTTAATGCTATTTGTGTCGTTTCCTGGCCCTAAATACCTCACAATTCCATTATTATTAACATCTCCAGCCCATAATGCAAAAGTACTATCATCAACCACCGCCTGAGCATAATTGCCATAAGTTGGTAAGGTACCTAGAGTAAAGTTCAATGATGTTGGTATGCCAGATAATGTAATTGGATCTTTAGTCATTGTACCTAAATGATTTCGATGATTGATCTCTACAAAGTATTCCTTGCCATAGGCAGAGAATTGTAATGGAGAAACGCCATCTGCACTGACTAAGTCTCCATCTCGTTGCAAAAGAGCGGACTTAACGCCAACCACTTTATGATCTGCATTTCGGATCTTAACCTGAGCCCAGTCAACTATTGCATCATTTCCAGTAACTGTAAAAGCATTATTCGATTCTACTATTCCTTCTTCGTATGGAGATGCGTTGGGTAAATTGTTTGAAACCCTAAGATTATCACGCATAAGTCCGTTCGTTGCTCCTATTAATGCACCTTGAAGCATTGCTTTAGGTGAGATATAGAGCATTTGAGCTGTCTGCTGAAATCCTTGAGTAAGGGTTATTTCACTATTGTTAATAGTAGAAGAAACGAATTCACCAGAAGTATGGTTCAAGATGATCTCTGAATTTGAGACTTCTTCACCAGAGGTGCCACATACCTGATTAGCCAGCTGCTGTCCATAAGACATGTAGCCAAGTAGGTATACTAATAGAATGGGACATATTCTATTCATTACGTAATACGCTTTAATTCTTATTTTAAAAAAATATTCTAATTCACACCAAAGTGCAAGAGGGAAGGATCAATTATTCACGAATATATTTTTTATCTGCTCTTAGAACAGTTATTTGGGCGAATATACTAAAATAATTTAATTTTAATCGATAAAAGGCTTATTTATTCGATAAAAAACATAATCAATTGAATTTCATACTTCTTTTTACTCTTGAATAAAGACTTTTCATACAGGATTTAAATTTTTTTACCAACCAATTAATGTATATATTGAGCGCAAATACACAGTATACATGGACGAAAAGGTCAAATTTGAAATGGAGTTCCCAATACATGCATCTCCGCAATTGCTTTATCAATATATTTCGACTCCTTCTGGATTATCAGAATGGTTTGCAGATAATGTTAATTCGAGAGGTGAGTTATTCACCTTTATATGGAATGATAGTGAGGAGCAGGCTAAACTGATTACAAAGAAAAGCGGAGAACGCGTAAAATTTAGGTGGTTATATGATGATGAAGAGCCTCAGTATTACTTTGAAATAAGAATTCAAGTGGATGAAATTACGAAGGATGTTTCCCTGATGGTCACTGATTTTTCGGAAGCGGATGAAATCGACGAAACCAAAATGCTTTGGACCAATCAGATTTCTGATCTTAAACAAGTGCTTGGTTCGGCATAAAACCATGTAAATTGAATTATATTTGTCTCGTTTTCATAAACTGAATTCGAGACTTTTTTATGGTTAATATCAACGGAGAAATCATACCTTCTGAACAAGCATCGATTTCCATTGCAAATCGTGGACTGAACTATGGAGATGCCTTATTTGAAACCATTAAGTTCTATACGGGTAAATTACTTTTCTGGGAGGACCATTATTTTAGATTAATGGCGTCAATGCGAATATTAAGAATGGAAATTCCCATGAATTTCACGATGGAATTCCTTGAAGAAGAAATCATTCGAACCATTAATTCTAATAATCTAGAAAGATCTTCATTTAGAATCAAGTTATTTGTCTACAGGAAGAGCAACGGGCTTTATAGGCCTGAAGTAAATGATGTTGGATATTACATATTGGTAGATAAAACTTCATCAGATTTTTATACCATTAAAGAGGATGACCAAGTAATTGACATATTCAGGGATCATTATGTATTATCTGGCTTGTTGTCCAATTTGAAGACAAATAATCGCGTCATTAACGTAGTTGGAAGTATTTATGCTAATGAGAACAATTTACATAATTGTTTATTGCTTAATGAGAAGAAAGAGGTTGTGGAAGCATTGAATGGCAATATATTCTTGGTGAACGGCAATTCAATCAAAACCCCTCCTTTATCGTCAGGATGCATAAAGGGGATAATGCGCAAGCAAATTATCGATGTTTTGAAAGCAGTTTCGGATTATGAATTTATCGAGGATAAAATCTCACCTTTTGAGCTGCAGAAAGCCGATGAATTATGGATTACTAATGTTCTTGCTGGAATAGTCCCAATATACCAATACAGGAAAAAAACCTATGAGAAAAAGGTTGCTTTGGACATTCTAGGTAAAATCAATGCTAAAATAAGATTGGGCTAGTTATAGCTTGGATTTTCAGGAGCGTTAGACCAAATGCTATAATTGCCTCCAAGTTCAAGCATTTTCTCTTTCCAAAATGAGTCACAACATTTAGCCATGATCTCGTCTTTATAAATATTCTCCAATACTACCCACGAGTTACTATTGAGTTCAGATTCTAATTGATCTTTATCCCACCCAGAATAACCCAAGAAAAAACGTATGTCCTTATCCTGAATCTTATTTGCTTCCATTAACTCAACTACTTTGCTGAAATCTCCTCCCCAAAAAATCCCTAATGATATTTCAATGCTATCTGGAATTAAATCTGGAATCTTATGAATGAAATATAAATTGTCTTGTTCAACAGGTCCTCCATTGTATACCTTGAAATTGGATTTCATTTCCGGAACTAAATCATTAATGGTATATTCTAGAGGTTTATTAAGAATAAATCCGATGGATCCTTCATCAGAATGATCTGCCAAAAGAACGACAGATCGATTAAATGACAAATCGCCAATTATTGAAGGCTCTGCTATAAGTAAACTACCTTTTTCTGGCTTAAGGGTTATCATTGCAATTATTTTCTTACTTAAATCTAAAACTTATTTGACAAAAAACCAATTATTAATTCGTTAAAATAAACTTGGTGCAATAAAAAGCCCGCTTAAGAGCGGGCTTGATATGATTAAATTGAGAATACTCTTAGTTTACAGCATTTCCTAAATCAGAACCAGCCTTGAACTTAACTACGTTTTTAGCTTTAATCTGGATTGTTTGTCCGGTTTGAGGGTTTCTTCCTTCTCTAGCCGCTCTTCTAGAAACTGACCAAGATCCGAATCCAACTAGGGAAACTCTCTGTCCTTTCTGTAATGCACCTTCAATATTTATAAGTACTGAGTCTAATGCTTTTTTTGCTGCTGCTTTAGAAATTCCAGCATCTTCTGCCATTCCTTCGATTAAATCTGTTTTGTTCATAATGTAAATTTTTAATATTTAATGTGGTTAAACATTTTTGTTAAACGTGATACAAAATTATACGGAATATCCATTCACGCAAGCAATAACGCGGGAAAACCACAATTTTGTTGATAACTTAAGGCAATTGTTAATAAAGAGACTCAATTTTACTACTTTATCAACAACCTTAGTGATCATGCGGACTCAGAGCATTTTAACTTCTCTACTTAGTTGAAATCCATTAAGTAGTGATTTTGTGTCCATTTTTCGCTTGCCAGGCAGCTGAATTTCCTCAATTAAAATGTATCCTTTTCTTACGGCAACCTTTAATCTATTATTCTCATTAACTACTGTTCCTAATAAGTGGTCATGGTCTTCTTTCATTTTCCTGCATGCATAGATTTTCACCTTAAGTTCATCTTCACCATTGATCAATACTGACCAAGCTCCCGGATGAGGATTCAATCCTCTTACTTTATTATATATGTCACGGCGCGATGCGCTCCAATCGATGCGACAATTCTCCTTATTGAGTTTTGGTGCTTCTTTTAGTTTCTTGTTACTCAATTGTACTTTGGTCCTTACATTGCCTTTTTCAATTAGTTCCAATGTGTCTATAACCAATTCACTACCTACTATCCTTAGCCTATCATGCAAATTTCCTGCATTTTCTTTTTTTTTGATTTTTACTTTCTTCTTTAAGATAATCTCTCCGGTATCAATTTTCTCATCAATGAAGAATGTTGTAACACCAGTCTTTTTTTCACCATTTATAATTGCCCAATTTATAGGAGCAGCTCCTCGATAATTCGGTAAAAGAGAGGCATGAAGATTAAAAGTGCCATATTTAGGCATTTGCCAGACTACTTTTGGTAACATCCTGAATGCTACTACCACTTGAACATTTGCATGCAAGGATCGTAATTCTTCAATGAAATTCTCGTTTTTCAAATTAGTGGGCTGTTGTATTTTTATTCCTTGTGATACTGCGTAGGTTTTTACAGCAGATTGCTGAATTTTTCTTCCTCGGCCGGCTGGTCGATCTGGAGCAGTAATCACCCCGACAACATTATACCCTTTTTCCACGATAGCTCGTAAACTTGAAACAGCAAAATCAGGGGTTCCCATAAATACGATCTTCAGGTTTCTTTTCATGTTCAGGTCTGCTTTAGTTTATAGGAATTGGTCTTTGTAATTGTAATTATATTGTTTTCCAACATTAGTTTCAAGGCTTGGGTCAATTGACTTTCTTTCATGGTTAATTTATTGGAAATTTCCCGAGAGGTATGAGGCTTGTCATTTAATAAAGAAACAATTTGTTCCACAGTGTATTCGACATTATGCGAATCTGTTGGCTCTTTAATGCAAACTGAGCAAATTCCACAATCTTCTAATTTGGTCTCCCCAAAGTAACTCAGCAAAAGTCGACTCTTGCATGTATCATTATTATTGACATATCCGAGAATGTCTTCGATCTTTTTGGATTTTAAGTCATTTTGCTGTTTGATTATACTGGCAATTCTATTGATCGTCCGATCATCTTCCCTAGGTTGTAAAAAAGTTATTTCCGCATCCGTCTTGAATAACTTCAATGAAATCATTTCGTCTCTTTCCAATTGTCGTAAAACATTTACGACCGTGTCTATTTTAACTTCGGCTTTATTTGCTATTATTTCGAGTTTAATAGATACTTCTTGATCGAATATTCCTCCATAGGTCCTTAATATGGATTTAACTATTGCGTCTATTTGAGAATGATTTTTCAAGTAACTGAAAATACGCTCATTGTTAACTATGAATTGCACCGATGAGCGCTTATTGAATTGTTGGGACATTTTGACAATACTTGTCCTATCCAGGATTTGAAGTGCATTATAAGCTATTAATGGATTGAAGTCATAAGTCTTACAGAACTTATTGAAGTTGAATTCGTGTGAGGTGAATTCACCCTCGCCAAAGGAAATCTGAAAGTAATTGCATAATTTCCTGTAAAGGCCCTTAATGAATTTGACTGAAGGAAGGACCTGAAGGAACTGATTTTTTAAGAGCTGCTCATCACTTTTATTCTTGAGCACAATAGAGAAGGCTTTATTGCCATTTCTTCCTGCTCTGCCAGCTTCTTGATAATAACTTTCGATTGATTCTGGAAGATTAAAGTGTATTACAGTTTTAACATCGGGTTTGTCAATACCCATGCCAAATGCGCTCGTGGCCACCATTACTTGTTTTTCATTGGACAACCATTTGTTCAAATGTTCGGATTTTTGGTCTGAGCTTATCCCTCCATGGTAAAATATGCTCTTAAACCCCTTATTTTCCAAGTGTTTGCTTATTTCGACAGTAAGCTTCCTGTTCCTTACGTAAATTATTGACGATTCAAGATTCTTTTCCAGGATCTTTTCAATTCGGTAATATTTGTCTTCTTCATCGAACGTCATGAAAGCAATATTTGGCCGTGCAAATGATTGCTTGAACGACTTCAGGTCTATTAGATCTAGTTCATTGATGATGTCCTGAACTACATCGGGAGTCGCTGTTGCGGTAAGAGCTATAATATTTACAGAGGGAATAATCTCTCTGAGTGTTTTGATGTTCTTGTAGGCCGGTCGAAAATCGTTTCCCCATTGAGAAATACAATGGGCTTCGTCTACCGCGATAAGATTTACGTCCATTTGGCGAATTCGATCTCTTACCAGTTCTTGTTGAAGACGCTCTGGAGAAAGGTACAAGAATTTGTAATTTCCGTAGATGCAATTGTCCAAAAGTGTATCGAGTTCATGATACGGAATCCCACTGGTTAAGGCCATTGCTTTTATACCTTTGTCCTTAAGGATGTTGACTTGATCCTTCATTAGTGCAATTAAAGGCGAAATCACAATACAGATTCCGTCTTTTGCCAATGAAGGAACTTGAAAACAGAGCGATTTTCCACCACCTGTCGGCATTAAAGCCAAAGTGTCATGCCCATCAATAACAGCATTGATGACATCTTCTTGCATGGGTTTGAATTCGGTATAATTCCAAAAATGCTCTAATATATTTATTGGATGCTCAATCAATTATTGAATACAATTTAAGATATAGTTTGCTCGATCCTTGACACTGCCAAATGGAACTTCAATGACATCGTGTCCAAAGTCCTCATAAGCTTCTTTAAGATAACGATAAATATCGTTCGCTTCCTCAAAAGACTCAAAACGTTCCTCATCATCAATGAATATCGCCTTCCAGGGAGGAAGCAAGAACATGAAATCATAAGTATGAGTCGAACAAGCATCAATGAATTCTTTATTAATGTCCTGATTGAAATATGACATATAAGCCAGGACATCTGGTAGTCCCCGGTCGTAAAAGCAAAACGAATCATTCATTTCATTTGCTGCTAAATAATCATCCACTCTTAAATCGATCAAGGTGCTATTGAATTTATATGAATCTGAAACCAATGCTATTGGGTTAGAATGTGATTCAGTAATATCCCCTTCCAATTGAGCAGCTTTGGTGAGTTTTCGAATTACTTCCTCATAACAAGGGTAACCAAGAGAGACCAGGTAATCGATAATTGCTGTTTTGCCTGTTGCAGGCCCCCCTGAAATAACAATTCTTTTCGTTTTCAAATTTGGCAAGATTTTAGAGGTAAAAATCGTAATTAAAATGGGAACAAAAAAATAAGGTATATGACCTGTCATTTTTCAGATTAGGAAGATTAAATCCTTTGTTATTCCGTAAATTTGCGCACCCACTAAAATATATTTGCATGGACAATACTCCAGATCAAGACGAATTCTATAAGAAGCTGAAAGTACAGTTATCAGAGAGCACTATTTGGCCTTCTGAATATCTTTATAAGTTCATTGTAATATCTGAAACTTCAAAAATTACTCAGATCGAATCGATATTTGATAATACAGGAGCAGTTATCAGCACTAAGGAATCCAAGAATGGTAAGTATACAAGTGTTTCCATTAATGTCATAATGAAGAATCCAGATGCCGTTATTAGTAAATACCTGGAGGTCACAAACAATGTTGAAGGTGTTATTTCGTTGTAGGACAATGAGATGATTTTCATCATCCTTATAGGATTTTTTCGTATTTTGCGGACACAAGAATACTTCAAGTAAGAATTATAATCTACACATAAGATATTTTGATAGACGATTTAGAGTACAACACGGAACGTGAGCATTTGATAATTCCCGAATACGGCCGTCACATGCAGAAGATGATCAATTATGCAACTTCTAGAGAGACCAAAGAAGAACGTAATAAATTAGCAAAGGCCATTATTTCTATTATGGGTAATTTGCAGCCGCATCTAAGGGATGTCGCTGATTTTCAACATAAATTATGGGATCAATTATTCATAATGTCTGATTTTAAGTTGGATGCTGATTCCCCCTTCCCTAAGCCAACAAGAGAGCTGCTAGAAGAACGACCTGAGCCATTGGATTATCCTCAGAATCATCCAAAATATCGTTTTTACGGCAATAACATCAAGACTATGATTGACGTCGCAAAAACCTGGGAAGAAGGAGAAATGAAAGAGGCCTTGACATATACCATTGCCAATCACATGAAAAAATGTTTCTTGAACTGGAATAAGGATACAGTAGAGGATTCTGTTATAATCGATCATATTTTCGAATTGTCTGATGGCGCACTAAATCTAAAAGGCAAGCATGAAGACCTGACTGATTCTGCAATACTTTTGAAGAGTTCAGGAAAGAAATCTTCTGGAGGCACGAAGAAAAAGGGTGGAAAAAAGAACAAGAATTACCGTAAACGCTACTAAACCCTCTGTTAAACTTCATGGGAACATTTAAAATTGAAGGCGGTCACAAATTAAAAGGCAGTATTCAACCACAAGGTGCAAAAAATGAAGCACTCCAGATCTTATGTGCCGTACTCTTAACACCGGAAAAGGTTACCATACATAATATACCCGACATCGTTGATGTTAATAAGCTCATTGCCCTTTTAGGAAAATTGGGAGTGGAAGTGGAAAAGTTGTCTCATGGATCTTTTTCCTTCAAGGCGGATAAAGTTCATCTAGAATATCTAGAATCTGAAGAATTCAAAAAAGATGGTGCTGGTTTAAGGGGGTCCATAATGATTGTTGGGCCTTTATTAGCGCGATTTGGTAAAGGTTATATACCAAAGCCAGGAGGCGATAAGATCGGTCGCAGACGTCTTGATACTCATTTTGAAGGATTCGTTAAGCTAGGTGCTAAATTCAGATATAATAGAGAAGACCATTTTTATGGTGTAGAGGCCAAGGAACTCAAAGGGGCTTTTATGCTCCTTGATGAAGCCTCTGTTACTGGTACGGCCAATATCGTAATGGCATCGGTACTCGCCAAAGGCGTGACAACGATTTATAATGCAGCTTGTGAGCCGTATCTTCAGCAACTTTGCAAGATGCTGAATAGGATGGGAGCCAAGATTTCTGGTATAGGTTCCAATATGCTTATAATTGAAGGAGTCGATCAACTTGGTGGAACGGAACACACCATGTTGCCGGACATGATCGAAATTGGAAGTTGGATAGGTCTTGCTGCAATGACGACGAGTGAACTTACCATTAAGAAGGTAAGTTGGGATGACCTGGGACAGATACCAAATGTATTTGCAAAACTGGGAATTACCATTGAAAGGGATGGTGACGATATTCATATCCCTGCACATACTGAAGGTTATGAAATACAAAGCTATATTGACGGTTCCATAATGACGATATCAGACGCGCCATGGCCAGGCTTTACGCCTGACTTGTTAAGTATTTGTCTGGTTGTAGCCACGCAAGCCAGAGGAAGTGTACTCATTCATCAGAAAATGTTCGAAAGTCGATTGTTCTTCGTTGATAAATTAATAGATATGGGGGCCAAGATCATTCTCTGTGATCCTCATCGTGCTACTGTTATCGGGCATGATTTCAAGTCCTCCCTGAAGGCAACCACCATGACCTCTCCAGATATTCGTGCTGGTGTTTCTTTGTTGATTGCGGCCTTGTCTGCAAAAGGCACTTCTATAATCCATAATATTGAGCAAATCGATCGAGGTTACGAACGCATTGATGAAAGATTGCGGGCAATTGGAGCAAGGATCGAGAGAATTGACCCATAAGCTATCCCAACCTTACTTTGCAGCATAAATCAACTTCATAGTAATTGAAGCCGTTTTTTCCTTTGAACTTGTATTGAAAGTGCCTCCCCAAGAATAATCTTCTTTAGAATTTTGGCCTGTAATCTGGAACACACCCATTTTCGCAGACTCCAGTTTACCAAGATCTCCACCAGAATTATCCGCAATCCGTTCTGCCCTTAATCGGGCATCCTCTGTTGCTTTGGATATCATTTCAATTTTAAGGTCCGATAATTTTGTATAATAATATCTAGGTGCTTCCGAATAGAAATTCACGCCTTGATTTAACAATTCAGTGATTTCACGTGAGATTTTCTCTATTTTCTCGACCTCTTCAGATTCAATCTGGATGGATTGTGTTAGGTTATATCCTGTGAACTCTTGACCAATGTAATTGCCTTGAGGAGAATAGATCT
Source organism: Flavobacteriaceae bacterium (assembly GCA_013001365.1). Lineage (GTDB taxonomy): Bacteria > Bacteroidota > Bacteroidia > Flavobacteriales > Flavobacteriaceae > JABABD01. Next base: position 6,246 of record JABDMQ010000002.1, on the reverse strand, counting down.
GCTTATTCATTTCACTGGTGTTAACAGCACTGAACACAATACTTTCGGCCGAAATCCCTTTCTTGGTCAAGTAATCCTTAATAATGTCCTTGTTCCTGTTAAGGATATTATAGGCTTGTTTAAGGTCGAATGCTTTTCCCGCAAATCGGCCTTCCCAAACAATAAGGTCGGAGGTGAAATTCGAAGTGCCTAAACCAGTAACCACAATTTGACTATGAGGCTTACTTCTGTTAACATAGGATTTTCCTAAGATAATAGAGGAAAGCACAACGGCAATGCCAATAATAATTGAATTCGTATGATTTTTCATTCTACTGAATTAATATGAATGCGTCAATACAAAGCAAAAGACTTTGGTCAATACTTAATGAGAACGAGAAATCAATTTCCTTTATTGTTAATAGGCGGCGGTCCTTCAGGAACAATTGCTTCATATACTTCATTCCCTTTACGTTCCTTGTATTCTGCCTTGACTTTCTGCACTAAATCCGGATTTTCAAAAAGGTCTGTCATGGTCATTGCCATAGCCTTGCTTGCGTAGGTCATGCCTTTGTGACCTATACTCATTCCACCACATGCAACGACAGCCCATGAGTGCCATGGTGTATCTTTTGGTGCAGTAGTGACACCCAAATTGATATTTGCTACATTCCAGCTTACGTCACCTACATCCGTTGATCCACCTCCTGGATGTTCTTTCGTATCCTCTAGAGGTTTGATCTTGCTATCCATTCCAACTTGTTCCTTGCCAGTTACTTCCTGGATTTTCTTTCCGAACGCGTCCTCCTCAGCTGTGTATTCTATAGGACCTAAAAGCTCCAGATTCTTTTGCATGATCTCGCCGCCAGCACGATTGACCAAGACTTCATAAATTCCAGAGATCAAGGATACTTTATAATCCACATTGGCCATTATTGCTGCACCTTCAGCCATTTTCATGGCATGTTCGTAAACCGGCATCATTCCGGATCGTTTTGTGTCCCTTACTCGCATCCAAAGTCGCGAATAGTCCGGTACAACATTCACAACTTGTCCACCGTCTTGAATATGATAATGCATCCTCACGGTTGGCTTGACGTGCTCACGGTAGTAATTGATCCCGGTCGTATATAATTCCAAGGCATCCGAGGCACTGCGACCATTCCATGGATCGCCTGATGCATGCGCGGCCTGACCGAAAAACTCGATCTTGAAATCAACCAATGCCAATGAGCTTTGCACGTCCGCTTCTAAAGAAGCTGATGGATGCCAACTGATATTCACATCTACATCATCCCAAAGGCCTTCTCGTACCATCCAGATCTTTCCAAAGTACTTCTCTTCAGAAGGTGTTCCAAAGAACTTGACCGTTCCATTTATCTTTCCTGATTCAATTAGTTCCTTTACAGCAATTGCAGCGCCTAAACTACCTGCGCCAAATAAGTTATGACCACAACCATGACCTGCAGCCCCTTCATTAAGTGGAGATTTGGTTGGCTGTGCTTTTTGTGAAATTCCAGGGAGTGCGTCAAACTCTCCTAATACACTTATTACTGGTTTACCGGACCCATAAGTGGCAACGAATGCCGTTGGCATTCCTGCTACGCCGCGATCTACTTTAAATCCCTGCTTTTCGGCGTAATCGGCCAATAATTTAGCTGATTTGTTTTCTTCGAAAGCAGTTTCTGCTAAAGCCCAGATTTCGTCGCTTATCTTGATAAGCTCAGATCTATGGTTTTCAACGGAATTGACAATGGCTTTTTTGGTGTCGGATAATTTGTCTTGTGATTGTGCGCTTAAGGTCATTCCCCCAAAAATGAGGAATAAGGCAAGGATTTTTTTCATGATCAGTGTTTTATAATGGATCATAAATATACAAAAAAGCCCTCCTGATTGCGGAAGGCTTTATGAAATAAGTTTACTTGATTACATGGAATAGAAAAACTGCTCTTCTGTTATTTTCCCATTCTCTACCTTAAAGGTTGCGAGCTCCTCCATTTGTTGTCTGCCACGATCCTTGAAGGTACAGTCAAATGCCATTCTTACAGAAAAATGGTCACCAGCAACAATTGGGTCAGAGACTTCACTACTATGAAAATCCTCCACATTGGCCATCCATTCTTCATTTTTCTCTGCAACGGCTTTTATGCCTTCTGTTACGACCTGTCCAGGCCAATTAGGCATTTCCTTACTCACGATATTGTCAGCATATAATTCTTCGAGGACTTGCTGACCTTGCCCATTTCTCATCCATTCTGTGTACTTGTTTGCTACTTCTTTAGTATTCATTTTTAATTGCATTATTGATTTCTTTAAAGATAACTAATTTTCAAAAAATGAATTTGAATGAATTGATAAGACTTCAATTCAAGGCTTCTTTATAAACTTTTAGACAACGCTCTCTGGCCATTTTATGGTCAACAATAGGTTGAGGATAGGTTAGTTCTTGGAAATCGGGCACCCACTTCTTGATATATTCCAGACGCTTATCGAATTTCTCGATTTGAGTTGTTGGATTGAAAATCCTGAAATAAGGTGCTGCATCTACACCACAACCTGCTACCCATTGCCAGTTACCAATGTTACTTGCCATTTCATAATCATGTAGTTTCTCAGCAAAGTAAGCTTCACCCCAACGCCAATCAATCAACAGATGTTTACACAGGAAGCTGCCGACAAGCATTCTGACACGATTATGCATGAATCCGGTTTCGTTCAACTGTCTCATTCCAGCGTCTACAAAGGGATATCCTGTTTTACCTTGACACCAGAGCTCAAATTCCTCTTCATTGTTCCGCCATTCGATACGGTCGTATTGAGGTTTGAATGATCTATCAACTGTATGCGGAAAGTGCCAGAGGATTTGCATGAAAAATTCACGCCATATAAGCTCTTGCCAAAAGATCTCGTTTTGCTCTGCGGTTGCTTTATCAATCATCTTTCGAATACTTATAGTACCAAATCTAAGGTGCGGTCCTAATCTTGAGGTATTATCAAGTGCTGGAAAATTACGTGTTGCTTCGTATTGCTGAATGAGCGTTGGTGAAACCGTTAATGGTTTTACTTTTTGAGAGGACATTGTAAAACCAATTTCAGATAATTCAAGGTCTGGTAGGTATTTGTCTCTAATAAGATTGCCTAAATGATCTTCAGAGTTGAAAAATGCCAATGGCTCTTCACTGAATTTAGCCTTCCATCGCTTCATGTAAGGGGTATAGACCAAATATGGTTTTCCGTCGTTTTTCACGACATCGTCTTTCTCATAGATCACATGATCCTTGAAAGTATTGAAAGATATTTGATGTTGAAGCAACAGCGCTTTTATGGAGCTGTCACGTTCCTGTGCATAGGGCTCGAAATCGTGGTTGGTGTAAACTTCTGAAATACTCTTCGAACTTATCAGTTCTTTGAAGATATCTTGCGGCTTGCCATAAAAGATCGCAATGCTGCTACCATGTTTTTCCCTGAGCTTATTTTGGATGACTTTTAAGGAGTCGTGAATAAAAGAAACACGAGCATCATCCTGTGGCAGTTTGTCCAGAATGTTTTTATCGAAAATGAAAATTGGCAAGACTCGATGACCAGAATTCAATGCATGATATAATCCAACATTATCATCTAATCGGAGATCGCGTCGAAACCAGAATATCGCTACTGATTGTTTCATTTCAGTAAGTTCCGAATAATTCTTCTAGTTTCTTGGTTCTATAATTAAATATCTCCTCTAATTTTGGCTTTACCAGAAATGGATGGACCATTTGTCCTAGAATACCCAACGGAATTTTATAATCAATGATGTCTTCCATCTCGACACCGCCTTCTATGGCTTTGATAAAGTGTTTATGATGCCATAAAGCATAAGGACCAAAACGCTGCTCGTCAACAAAATAATTATTGTCCTTTACATGAGTGATCTCTGTAACCCATTTTGTCTTGATACCAAGAACTGGAGTAACGATATATTGGATAATCTGACCGGGATACATTGGTCGGTCCGCTCCTGAAAGGATCTCAAATCCCATATAGTCTGGAGTAATGGTTTTCAGATTGCTTGGGTCTGATAAAAAATCCCATGCCTGTTCAATGGATATAGGGAGGTTTTGCTTTTTATGCAATGTATATACTTTCATCAATAATTATTGAAGTGATTCTATTTTGTCCATAATGGCTTGGGCTTCTGCATATTTTTTATCACTTTCCGAACGATTTATCTTGGAAAGCCTATGCCACTCCTTCATTAGCGCATCGTATTTGGACTGAAGGACTTCTAATTCAGATTTTTTCTTGAATAAACCGAACATATATTATTAATTTAAGTGTTTCGTGATTTTATTGCTCATAGGTCCAGTAATGGACAGATAATGATTAATGAGCTTTCCGTTTTGGCCAACTAGGTACTTTTGAAAATTCCATTTGACGCTTGAATTCGATTTGCCATTGAGGCCTTTGGTGGTAAGCCACGAATACAAAGGATGTTGGTTGGTACCTTTTACATTTATCTTTTCAGTCATAAGAAATGAGACACCATAATTCCTTTCACAAAAAACTCCAATATCCTCTGCAGTACCAGGTTCTTGACCACCAAATTGATTGCAAGGAACACCGATTACCATGAGTTTGTCATTGTAATTGTCATGCAAGGATTGAAGAGCTTTGTACTGAGATGTGAATCCGCATTTGGAAGCAACATTGACAAATAATAGGTATTTGCCTTGGAAGTCTTTTAAATTAATTGGATTGCCACTTAGATCATTGATTTCGATATCATAGATTGAAGTTTGTTCCTGGTCATTGGGTTTCTTTAAAACACTGGATTTAATTAGTCTCATGATTCTAAAATTATATTTTAAAGGTTACAATCCCGCAATCCATTTCAAATACTTGCCCTGAAATTGAGGAGGCTTTTTCCGACAATAAGAACTCTGCCATTGATGCAACTTCTTCTGGTTCAAGGAATTTCTTTAGTGGATGGCGTTCGGTAATGTTCTCTATCATTTTATCATTTCTTAGCAATTTTGCAGCAAGATCTGTATTGGTAACCGTAGGTGCAATCGCATTGATCCTCAAGGTCGTTGCTAGTTCTGCTCCTAGCGATTTAACAAGACCTTCAACGCCTGCTTTAGCGGTAGCGATACTTGCATGAAAAGGCATTCCTAGTTTTGCTGCCACAGTACTGAATAGGACAATGGAGGGCTTATTACCGTTCTTTAATATTGGCAAATACTCCTGTATCACCTTTACTGAACCTAATACGTTAATATCAAAATCGTTTCTAAAATCATCCAAGCTCAATCGCGAAATGGGTTTTAGGTTTATACTGCCCGGGCAATAAACCAAACCATCTGCAGACGTTATACTTGGTAGTTCATCATTAAGTACATCACAAGAATGATGTTCTAGATTTTCATGGGTGATTTCTGGTTCAGTTCGACTGATGTTTATGACCTTATGCTCATCAAGCAAGGTTTTCACAATGGCCTTTCCTATTCCTTTGCTTCCTCCAATTATTATGATAGTTCTCATGAATTAAACTGTTGTTAATGGACGTCCTTTGAGTCTTTTCTCAATTTTCTGCTTGATGACCGTAAGGCGTTTCATAATATCCATGATCTTTTGGTCTTTCTTTTGCTTATATATTTGATTCAAAGCAAGGATGAGTTCCTTGGCTTCTCTTCCAGCCAGTATTCTTTCACTTGTGTTTTGGAAAGAAAGTTTTCTTTGTTCGAATTCAAGGGCTTTATTTATTATTTCCATGATTTAATCATTTAAATAGTTATGTAATTCTGAAATTTTATGGGCATTATCGAATTTTCCTCCATAGTAAGAAGTAACTGTTGCTGAGGTATCGTCCTTTATGCCCCTTGATGAAACGCATAAATGCTTCGCATCTATGATTACTGCGACATCCTCAGTATTCAATACGGTTTTAATCTCATTTGCTATCTGGATGGTCAATCGCTCTTGTACTTGTGGTCGTTTGGCATAGTATTGCACGATTCTATTCAATTTTGAAAGACCTATAACCTTGCCAGAGGAAATGTACGCGACATGCGCTTTTCCTATAATCGGGACGAAATGATGTTCGCAGTTGGAATAGAACGTAATGTTCTTTTCGACCAGCATTTGGTTGTATTGATATTTATTGTCAAAAAGAGCCACTTTTGGTTTGTTGGCAGGATTCAAACCAGAAAATATTTCTTCGATATACATTTTGGCAACACGGTCTGGAGTTCCTTTCAAGGAATCGTCATTCAAGTCTAATCCCAT
>JABDMQ010000398.1 GCA_013001365.1 Flavobacteriaceae bacterium | reverse complement strand
CTAATTTCTTCCCGATAAATGAGCAAATCCCTGATTAGGCCTTAGTAGCAGATTTTATAGTCTTGACAAATAGCCTCCCTTATCTCTGCTTTTGTAAACCCGAGTTTTTTCAGGGTTAAGGATATTTGCTTGATATCCGCTGCTTTAGTTTTAAAGTCATCGTCAGTTCCTAATTTAAAACTATAATAACGCGTTTTAGAATCTGGGTATTTGGTTTCAGAAATGGTCCATTCGTAATCATGTCCTTTACGCAACAAAATATTGTCCGTTGTCAATGCCAAGGAGGTTGAAGGAGTTCCAATGACCGTTTTAGTATCGCCATTGACTTCTCGTAGGATAAAGAAATAATCCTTTTCCTTATTCTCTATAGGTTCCCATTCGAATCTAATGTTGTTGCTGTAAATTGAAATGCTATCTGCTGGATAACGCATCAGGACAAGAGCATCTCCACGATATACAACACCACTTTTGTTGTTGCGTGACGCCATATTATAAGTTAGCTCTTTCCAGACATAACTGAATAAGTTCCTCATGAAGGATGTGTTTTCCTTAAAGGCTGTTCTTTTTTGTAAAGCTTGATAATTAAAGGATCCGGTCTCGTAGAGTTCATAGATATCACCTTTACTATCGATATAATGCAACTCGTCATCACGTTTCATGATCAATGTAGCTGCTTCATCTATAACGCTTCCTTTTGTAACGGATTGAACGGAATCATTGATTTTTAAGTAAGGCTCTCCCTTTACCTTGTAAACAATGAATTCCTGCTGTGAAAATACACCTAATGGAATAAACCATATAACCATTAGAACAAGGTGTCTTCGGATTATTTCAGGTAAGTTTTCCATTTTCTATTGGATTTGGTTTTTAAATAGCGAGTAAGGTGTTTATAGTACTTGAAGTAACTACCAGCAAGAATAATACCAACAATAATCAAGGATGGTTTCAAGACCACATCCAAACGGAACAACCAAAAGGAGAACAGCAAAACAAATACACAAGTAATGAACTGATAAATCCGTTTTCTAGTGCGATAGCTTACTTTATATTTCCGATTGATCTTCATATAGAACATTGTTGAAAAAAACATGACCAGGAACGTGATGACTGCCAACCAAAAATTGGATATCTTCAGCATGAAATCCTTGGTGATAAGCATGTTAATGATATTGGCATGTATGGTGGTCCCGAACATATCGGCATCACTTCTCCCTGTAGAATATTGATTTAGAGGGGTGAAATATTTGTCGAGTATGTCCTTTTCGTAACCAGTAGGACTACCTAAATAACCCAAGATAACGATCTTGTCCTTGAAAACCGGATTGCTAGATTCCTTTATATCATCCAAATCCATATGTATGAATGCATCATATGCCCCTTGAAATTTAATGACCTGAGATTTTCTCAGTTTTTCATTATAATTTAAGGATTGCCATTTTTCCTTTAAAGCATGTTTGGTAATTTGGTTGGCAAACGACAGTCTCTCTCGATTGCCTCTTGCATCATGACCTATGAATTCCCTGATGACGGTCACATCTTCGTCGAAATTAAAATTTACATAACCTGCATTCTCATTGTTTCCGAAATAGGGATGATTATGTTCTTCAATATCCTCAACAATATTGAAGGATGTTACAACAGAGTCATTAACTAATAAAGACGCCAGCAAAGAATCGGCTTGTACATTATCTTTTCTTTCCTTGAAGATTATGTCAACTCCAACTGTTCTGGGATCTTCCTTTAGAATGGCTTGAAGCCCTTTGGCAATAGCGCTACGATCTGAATCTCCAACATTAACAAGAATGATTTGAGGATTGATCTTATCCGTGCCTTGGAAACTTTCAGAGTAAAATACATCCAAAAAGCTAAAGTCAGTAAATGCTTTATGCAAGGGATTAAAAAACCTTAAGCTTAATAATAAAGCCAAAAGCAAAATAAGTAAACAGGACAGGAGCGTTGAAAAGAACGCATCCCTGATTAATAGCTTGGTCTTTTTTTTCATTGACTGATTAAGTAGTTGAAAGATACAGATTAAAAATCTAAAATTCAATTCACCCAAACAGTGTTCGAAGGGGATAGTTTCTTTTGATGACTTTTCAATTAATTGTAATAAAAAACTCCCAAATTACTTTGGGAGTTTTTATCTATCCTCTAAAACTATGATCGTTTATAATCCGCTTTAGTTTGAATTTCAGGTCTTCACCAGTATCGTAGACCATTTGTGAGTCGCTAGGAAAAGGAACCTCTCTTTGATTCAACAATTGTATATCGCGAGAATCCAGAGCTCTTCTGTCACCTCTTGACCTTGCAAAGAGATTCTCGAAAATGAATTCACTGTCTATGGTGAATGTGTCAAGCAATTGATTTGTTCTTAAGTCACTATATACAACTTTACCAACCACTTGCGCGGCCTTTGTTTGTGTAACTTCAAACAATCTAGCTCGAACCCTCACGATCTTATCTATTTTGATGTCATTTCCCAAACTGTCCTGCATGACATTGCCATTCTGGTCCAGTTGGTACTCCCAACCGTCAACGATCTCTTTTTCCCTCAAAACCTGTCTTTCATTGATCCTTTCAGGAGAGATGTTGATCTGTCTTAATTGTAATTGCATGGCAAAGTCATAATCGAAATCTGTATCTGCTTCCGAATGATAGACAGTCCAAAGGTCGTCTAATCCGTATGTGTCAAAGTCCAATAGGTCTTCTTCCAATCTACTTGGAATAATTTGGTAGGATTGATTTTCAATCGATACCATGACATAATCCCGTCCTTTTTCAAGTGCTATCTGCATCAAATCTTGGGTGTTCTTATAGTTAGGATTGATCCTTTCAAGATGTTCAAGGTCATGGAATGCTTTTCTTATATCGAACTTGTTTGTTGATTCTAGAAGTCCTTGGGCATTGCCATACAAGAATTCTGAAGCTTTTTCCTTGCTCGCTATCATATCAGACGTATAATCGTAAAAGGTGAATGGCACCTCGCGACCTTTGATATAGAGCGGTAAAACAGGTTCGATAGCTCGTTGTCGTGCATCTAGTGTTGCATACATTTCAAATATCCTGACCCAATTCGCAGGATTACCATCTTTCTTTAGGAATGCGATATCATCAAGGTCGCGATTGGTAACCCTAGTATAGCTTTCCTTTAGGATTCCAATGAACTTCGATTTACGCTTCTCAGTCTTTCTAGACTGCAGTTGCCTTAACGCACTGCTAACAGCTTGATCATAATTACCTGTTCTGAGCTCCTGCTCAATCTGCTTTTTACTACTGCATCCTGCAAGTAGCATAAGCATTACCGAAAAAAGTAATAGTCTTTTCATAATTGTAGGTTTTGGTTATTTGGGTAATAATCCAAGTATGATGCCAAAACTAGAAAAAAACCCTTAACTCAGCTGAGAATCAAGGTTTTTTCGACGAATGGTAAGAATTCCTTAGTTTTTCCTATGAGGTTTGAATACAGGAAGTAATTGGGTGGACACCTCACCAAATCCGATACGAACATCATCGTTCTTACAAAACCCACGCATGATGACCGTATCATGATCGTTTATGAATTTTCGTTCAGAACCATCTTTCATTTTGATCGGATTCTCGCCTCGCCATGTTAATTCAAGCATAGACCCATAGGAATCGGGAGTTGGTCCAGAAATCGTTCCGCTACCCATCATGTCACCAGAATTTACAGGACATCCATTTACGGTATGATGCGCCAATTGCTGTGCCATGTTCCAGTACATGTGTTTGAAGTTGGACTTGCAAACCGTAGTCTCTTTATGTCCTTTTGGACGTATGGCCACTTCTAGATTAATATCAAAGCTTTTCTTGCCTTTGTATTGCAAATAAGGCAATTGTTTCTTTTTTGGTTTTGGACTTTCCACTCTAAAAGGTTCCAGAGCATCTAGGGTTACGATCCATGGAGAAATAGTAGAAGCGAAATTCTTTCCAAGGAATGGGCCTAGTGGGACATATTCCCATTTCTGTATATCGCGTGCACTCCAATCGTTAAAAAGGACTAATCCAAAAATATAGTCTTCTACCTCATCAATGGGAATCGGTTCACCCAGATCATTGGCGTCTGTAGTAATAAAAGCCATTTCCAATTCAAAATCCACCAATTTAGAAGGACCAAAAATCGGCGTATCAGAATCAGCTGGTAATGTTTGTCCTTGCGGTCGATGAATTGGAATCCCTGAAGGAATAATGGAAGAACTCCTACCATGATATCCAACAGGCATATGTAACCAGTTAGGCATAAGTGCATTTTCCTTGCCTCTAAACATAGTGCCGACATTGGTAGCATGCTCTATGCTCGCATAAAAATCAGTGTAATCACCAATATGAACTGGTAATTGCATTTCAATTTCATCCAAACGGAAAAGGACTATTTCCTTATGCTTGGTATTGTGCTTTAAAGATGTATCGTTCTTATCGAATATTTCTGCAATACGATTACGCACCAGTCGCCAAGTCTTTCGCCCATCCGCAATGAAATCGTTCAAGGAGTCCTGCAAGAAAATGTCATCGGTCAATGGGATGTCCTTGAAATAGCCTAATTGATGCAAGGCTCCTAGGTCGATTGCTGTATCACCGATACGTGTACCTATGGTAATTATATCATCTCTGGTCAAGAATACCCCAAATGGAATATTCTGTATCGGAAAATCAGAACTCTTGCCTACATGAAGCCAAGAAGTGCGGTCTGGATTATTTGCAAAATTAGGCATGATCGATTGTTGATTAGTTGTTATTAAATTCTATGTAAATATATGTTTTTTGACATTTTACACTAATGTATTTATTATTTTTGATACTTATTCTAACATAGTAAGATTTTATGCAAAGAGACGAACAAATATTCGAATTGATTCAAGCAGAAAAGGAGAGGCAACTAAATGGTATTGAGCTGATTGCGTCCGAAAATTTTGTAAGTGAACAGGTCATGGAAGCGGCAGGCTCCGTGCTCACTAATAAATATGCAGAAGGGTATCCAGGTAAACGTTATTATGGCGGATGCGCAGTCGTAGATGAAGTAGAGACCATTGCTATCGAAAGAGCAAAGACCTTATTTGGGGCAGAGTGGGCCAATGTACAGCCACATTCAGGGAGTCAGGCCAACACAGCAGTTTTTGCCGCATGTTTGAAGCCTGGTGATAAGATCCTCGGATTTGACTTATCTCACGGAGGTCATTTAACCCATGGATCTCCAGTTAATTTCTCTGGAAAATTATATAATCCTGTTTTTTACGGCGTAGAGGAAACCACTGGCATGATTGATTACGATAAACTTGAGGAGATAGCCATTAAGGAAAAGCCACAGATGATCATTGCTGGAGCTTCTGCTTATTCTCGCGATATAGATTTCAAAAGATTCAGGGAAGTAGCAGATAAGGTTGGTGCCTTATTATTGGCAGATATTTCACATCCTGCTGGATTAATTGCAAAAGGTATCTTGAACGATCCCTTGCCTCATTGCCATATCGTTACGACGACCACTCATAAGACATTACGAGGACCACGTGGAGGAATGATCATGATCGGTAAGGATTTCGAAAATCCATTTGGATTGAAATTGAAGAATGGCAACTTGAAGAAAATGTCTTCGTTATTGGATTCAGCGGTCTTTCCAGGAAACCAAGGAGGGCCTTTGGAGCATATTATAGCTGCCAAGGCCATTGCATTTGGCGAAGCCCTGACTGATGAATTCATGCATTACATATTACAGGTCAAGAAGAATGCTGATGCGATGGCCCAAGCCTTTGTTAAAAGGGGGTACCATTTGATTTCTGGTGGAACAGACAACCATATGATGCTGATTGACCTAAGAAACAAGGACATTACTGGTAAAGATGCTGAGAATGCCTTAGGTGTAGCTGAGATCACTGTTAATAAGAACATGGTGCCATTTGATGATAAAAGCCCATTTGTTACTTCAGGTATACGAGTTGGAACGCCAGCGATTACCACTAGAGGACTTATAGAATCGGACATGGAGGGAATTGTCGCATTGATTGACGAAGCCCTTATGAACTATGAGAATGAAGATAAATTAAAAGCAATTGGCCATAAAGTCAATGCGATGATGCAGGACAGACCCTTGTTTGCCAGCACAACTTTGGCCTAATCCTAGTCTTCAAAAATTATGCTTTGATATGCTCCTAGGTCAGGAGTACTAACTCTTGATACACCAAGGATATCTAGCGGTACTAATGCAGCAGCACTTAGATTTCCTAGACCTTCAACAGCGGATTCTTGCCCAATGATGAGTTGATTTTCTGAAGGGTCCTTGAAATCAGGATTGCCTTCGGTAAGTATATTTTGGTAGAAGACAGTATTTTCAAAATCATAGTTAAGATTGCCATCAAAATTCCCATTAGGGTCATTGAATC
>JABDMQ010000379.1 GCA_013001365.1 Flavobacteriaceae bacterium | reverse complement strand
GCGGTTTATCGACCACAATATCATGTTCCTTATAGGTTCCCTTTCTTACAAGAATAGTGTCAAAATCCTTGGCTATGGAAATTGCTTCTTTCAAAGAAGTAACACTACAGGAGTTGCAAACATTAATTTGCTGAGAATAGACAATGCATGTGATAAAAAGAGCCAAAGAATGAATATAAGCTCTATGCATGATGCTAATTATTTAAATGAATCAGCAATTCTTCCCAAGAATATAATGTGCCACTTTTTTCGTCTTGCACTTTTTGAGCTTCATTTTTCTCTTTGAAGGCTGATAAATAGGCGCCCATGGGGCTTGGAATATTCTCAGAAATCAAGAATGTTGCCTTTGTAGCATCAATCAAGGACTCGGGCTCGCTATAATCATTGGACAAGTAATATTTAATGGTCGAGGTATCGAACTCGTTCATGAAATTAATCATGCATTCTGTGGCATCGAACTTATAGATTTTACCTTTCTTGGTCACAACTTCTGCAGCATGTACTTTATCAACTATGGTCATGCTACAAAAATGGCAGGCATCAACGCCATATTCAATTGGAACAGGTTTTGTACTGCAAGCATTGAAAATGAATAAAAAGGTAATTAAGGTAAATGGCTGGTACTTCATAAAGCTAGTATCAATTTGTCTCCTTCTTGCCTACAAAATAAGAGACAAAAGAAAATGCCATACCTATCGCAAGGGCGTAAGCTCCTAATTGCGGATATGAATGAGCCTTAAAGTTAAGAATATCCTTCGAACCAAATAATGGCGGTTGAAATCCCATTATGGACCCATCAGGATTCGTAAATTTCATAATGGCCTTTGGATCGAGGTCATGGCCATAGTCGTGCTCCCAAAGATAAAAATCGTAGAGTCCTGCTATGCTCAATGAAACCATTAATATAAACCAGCCTAAAAACCATTTATAGTTTCCTCTAAAAGCTATCAACAACCCTAATATTGAAGTAATGATTATGCCAGTAGGAAATATCTTGAATTCAGGTATGGCCTCCGGTATATACTTCATACCAACATAGTGATTCATTATGTTAATGTTTTTTATGTCATGAGGATTAACATCAGAGAAGTCATTGATATGAATGTACATCCCCAATGGAATTGGATATTGAGGGGCTTCTAAGGTAATTTTCCATAAAGGGAAAACGAAAAGAAGTAAAGGGAAAAGTGCTCCCAGGATCATTAAAATTCGAGGTTTTTTCATGCTTAAAATTTTAGGATATTTTAAAAAGCGGGAGATTGAACTTCCCGCTTTCCATTGGAAAACTATTTACACAAAAACATATATATTCTCCAATTATTCAATGTCTTCACCTAATGACCAAGCCAGTTTTATATTGGAATTTCTTGGCGAAACCCTGACATATCCCTGCATTTCTTGATGCAATGCCGAACAAAAGTCAGTACAATAGAAAGGCCAAACACCAACTTGCTTTGGCTCCCAGACAGAACTTTTGGTTTGTCCGGGCATTATTAGAAGCTCAGAAGTATTCTGCCCAATAATGGCAAACCCATGTGGGACATCAAAATCTTGCTCCAAATTGGTAATATGGAAATACACCTTATCGCCTACTTTTATACCTTCAATGTTATCAGGTGAAAAGTGACTTCTAATAGTTGTCATAGAAATATGAACTTCATTTCCTTTTCTAACGATTTTAACGTCGTCATCAGATTTAGCTACGTACGGATGTGAATTCTCTTCAAGCTTATATATTTTCTTCGCACGTTCTTTAATGATGTCTGCTCTCATTGAAGCCGCATAATGAGGTTCTCCGTGTGTTGGAAAATCCGCTAACAACTCCATTTTGTCTCCTGAGATATCATATAGTTGAGCCGAATGTTCTAATTCTGGTCCTGTTGGCAAATATCTGTCCTTGGTGATCTTATTCATTGCAAACAAATATTTTCCATCTGGTTTTCTTGAATTTCCACCGGCAATTGTTAAGTGTCCAACAGAGTAGAAAGTAGGCTGTCTATCTAACACCTCCCAAGTGCCCAATTTCCATTTTACGACTTCTGAGGAGATAAAGAAGGTTGTATATGCATTACCTCTTTCATCAAATTCCGTGTGTAATGGACCTAAACCTGGTTGCTCAACAGCTCCGGCTAGAACATCCTCAAAATTCAATATCGGAATGCCATATGCATCTCCAGAGAACTTCTTATTCTCTATTGCATCTAGCATCTTGGTAAAAGAATGTACTGTAACGTTAGCTGATAGTTTACCGCTACCTACAATATATTCTCCTGTAGGATCCACATCGCATCCATGGGGAGATTTAGGCATAGGCATGAAATACAAGGCTCCAGGTACCTCCGAAGGATCAATCACCAAGACTTCTTTTTTCATAGTTGAAGTTGCCATATGCTTGTTTTCATCATAGACATTATGCGCATAATTGGTTGGCATCATTTTGCCACCACCATTATTAACATACTCCTCAATCATTTTCCAGTTAACAGCAGCAACAAAATCTTTATCATTTTGTGATGCATTCACCTCTAGAAGCGTACTCGCTTCTTCAGTGTTATAGGTAGTAAAGAAGAACCAACCGTGAGATTTTCCACGACCAGGATGCGCTTTGTCATAATCAAAACCAGGCATAAGGATTTGAAATTTCAAGTCCATACCGCCATCCTCAGGGTCTACTTTTATAAAGGACAATGTACCTTTAAAATTACCTTTGTAATCCTTAATTGCCATATCCCGTTGTGGTACAGGAACTGCAAAACGAGTTCCCGCTACTACATATTCCGTATTATCAGTTACGTATGAGGAACTGTGGTTACCTGCACTGTTAGGGATTTCTATGATTTCCGTTGTTTCGAAAGTCAAAAGGTCAATTTTTGCAATACGAGGTGTATTGTTTCCATTTACGAAAATATATC
>JABDMQ010000371.1 GCA_013001365.1 Flavobacteriaceae bacterium | reverse complement strand
TACTATTCATTCAGGGCCTTTTTTGCTGCTTCAATAGTTTTCTTGCTATTGCCAATGAAAATCGCATTATTTACAAGAATGACAGGTCGACTTAAAAATGTATAGTGTTCCAAGATGAAGCTTTTATAATCCGCTTCAGTAAGATTCTCGTTCTTCAGGTCCCTTTCCTTATATAGCTTCGCTCTTCTGCTAAAAAGAGCTTCATAGCTTCCTGCCAAATCTTTCATTTCCTCAACTTGTTTGACAGTCATTGGCTGTGTCTTGATGTCTTGAAGTTCGAACTCATCCCCAACTTGAAGTTCTTTTAAAATACGAAGGCATGTATTGCAGGTCTTTAGGTAATATATCTTCTTCATGTCGCAAAGTAAGGTTATTTCATATTAAAAATAATTACATTTACCTTGAAATTCTTCAATATGGATTACTATTCTATCGCTACTATCTTAATAGTACTTTCAGCAGTATTCGGATACATAAATGTGCGCTTCCTGAAACTGCCGATCACTATAGGATTGATGGTCATTACCATCCTGTTTACCTTGGTCATCCTTGCCTTGAGCTATTTTGACGACACGCTACTTTTACGTGAAAGAGAACTCATTTCGCAAATTGATTTCAGGACAGTCTTGTTAGATATCATGTTATCCTTCCTCCTTTTTGCAGGTGCTCTCCATACAAATTTCGAGCAACTCAAGATCCAAAGAGGTCCCGTTTTGGTCTTTGCAACATTAGGAGTCCTGGTATCTACTTTCTTAGTGGGGATCATTATGTATTATGTCATTCAATTAGTAGGATTGAATGTCGATTTCATTTATTGCTTGTTATTTGGAGCATTGATCTCGCCAACCGATCCCATTGCAGTATTAGGCATATTGAAACAGGCAGGAGCTCCAAAAAAACTGGAAACAAAGATCGTAGGTGAGTCCTTGTTCAATGATGGTGTAGGTGTCGTGATATTCTTGACCATTTTCTCTATAGCAAATGCGCGAGGAGTTAGTCCCGAACCTTTAGATGTCTTAAGGCTCTTTGGACAGGAAGTCATCGGCGGAATCGCTCTCGGATTATTGTTGGGATGGATTACTTATAGGATGATGAAGTCAATAGACGATTATGATGTTGAGGTCATTATCACTATTGCAGCAGTTATGGGCGGCACCTTACTGGCACAACAATTACATCTATCGGCGCCACTTGCCATGGTAGCCTGTGGTTTGATGGTCGGTAACGATACCATTAGGAATACTGCAATGAGTGAAATAACCGAAACCTATGTCGATAAGTTCTGGGAATTAGTGGATGTTCTTTTAAATACACTTCTTTTCGTTTTGATTGGAATGGAAATCCTGATATTGACCTTTGATGGACAATACATCCTAGCAGGAATTATTGCCATCCCAATTGTCCTTTTGTGCCGATACATATCTTTATGGTTGCCTATCAAGTTCTTCCAGGAGAGATTGGAATTTGTGCCAAATACAAATCTGATCATGACTTGGGGAGGTCTTCGTGGTGGCATCTCAATTGCTTTGGCGTTAAGTCTTACCTCCGAAATGCATAAAGAATTATTTCTGGTGATCACCTATGTTATTGTGGCATTCTCCATTATTGGCCAAGGGCTAACGGTTGGGCCATTGATCAAGCGCTTGGCTGAGAACGAAGATTAATCTACCTTAAGGAATTTGCTGGCTTCTTCAAAAGGAATGGTGAATTCAAGTAAGGGGATAGAATAATCAGTCAATTCGAATGAGTTATAAACCAAAATGACACCATCGTCACTCACACCTATGGCCTCTGGTAAAGAGATAACTGATGAAATCGTTATTTCACTTGATTCAGTAGTTGATTTTATCTCCTCAAGAAAATACGTCCTAGCAAGATCCGTAAAACCTTTGAGATCGTTCACAACATCTTCTAAATTATATACCTCACCATCATTGGGATTGAAATTCAAGAACGAGATTACACTATTTCCATGTGCACCTCCCGTATTTTTATAGGCATTGAATGCAATGCTTATTACTTCAGGTGACTGATATATCAATTCACCATCAACGAAAGCTTCCCAAGGCTGGGACACATCCGATACATCATTAGAAAAAGCAATGAATTCTTTATCAAAAAGCTTGGTCATTTCTTCAATGGAATTAGACCCAGGATCTTTTTCCAATGGATTAAGGCTATTAGCCACATGAGAATTTATGGAAGCGTTAATTTTACTGGCCACTTCAGAATTACCATCGCATAGCGGCATATTCACTTCTACAATAGCGTGTTCTTCAGAAGTGAAGTTTGATTCGGAGAAAGTCAAGTATGTCTCTTCTTCGCAAGCCACTACTAAAATCAACACAAGAATTGTAAAAAGCCTTATTCTCATAACGAATGATCAAGATTAAACATATACTAAAGATATCTCATTGATTTGAATACAACGAATTAAAAATTACTTTTGTTGTAAATAACTTCACTAAATGAAATTCAATACAAAAACCATTCACGGAGGACAGGAACATGACCCTGCCTATGGCGCTGTCATGCCACCGATCTATCAAACATCAACCTATGCTCAGAGTACTCCAGGTGGTCATAAGGGGTATGAATATTCAAGAACTCATAACCCAACTCGAAACGCTCTAGAAAATGCTTTTGCGAGTATAGAAAACGGCAACTATGGATTAGCCTTTGGTTCTGGTCTGGCTGCCATTGACGCGGTAATTAAATTACTTAAGCCTGGGGATGAGGTAATTTCCACCAATGATCTTTATGGAGGATCTTATCGTCTTTTTACAAAGATCTTTGAAGGATTTGGACTTAAGTTTCATTTCATTGGAATGCAGAATGCCAGTAATATTGAGTCTTATATAAACGACAATACAAAACTCATCTGGGTTGAAACACCAACCAATCCCATGATGAACATCATAGATATTAAAGCAGTAAGTAATATAGCCAAGAAACATGATGTCCTACTTGCAGTTGACAACACCTTTGCCACTCCTTATTTACAAGTTCCTCTTGATCTTGGAGCAGATATCGTAATGCACTCTGCAACCAAATATCTGGGTGGGCATAGCGATGTGGTCATGGGTGCTTTAATTGTAAAGGACAAGGATTTAGCAGACCGATTGTATTTTATCCAAAATGCCAGTGGTGCAGTTTGTGGACCTCAGGACAGTTTTCTTGTTCTAAGAGGAATCAAGACACTTCATGTGCGCATGCAACGCCATTGTGAAAATGGTCGTGCCGTTGCGGAATTCCTTGTTTCGCATCCAAATATTGAAAAAGTATACTGGCCTGGTTTTGAGGACCATCCTAATCACGACATAGCAAAAGAGCAAATGACGGATTTTGGTGGCATGATATCATTTATACCATCAGGAGGTGATTATGAAAAAGCAATTAAAATCGTCGAAAAGATGAAGGTATTCACATTGGCAGAATCTTTAGGTGGCGTAGAATCACTTTCTGGTCATCCCGCGAGCATGACCCATGCAAGCATACCTAAAGAAGAACGCGAAAAATCGGGTGTTGTAGACTCTTTAATAAGGCTAAGCGTAGGCATTGAAGACAAAGACGATCTAATTGCAGACCTAAAACAGGCCATCGGTTAAAATGTAAAAGGAGTTACTATCGTAACTCCTTTTTAAATGCTTCAGCAGAATCTATATTTGTAAATGGGCTAATTCAAATAATCGAATGTGTGAGGCAAATACTAATCAAGATAATACACATATCCAACGTTAAGCCATACTAGCCAATCGTTAGCTTTATCTTGTATGTTTGTTTCTTGATGATTCAAGCCATCTGTCCAATTCGTGAAGTAATATTGCCATCTAAGGTCTACTAATAGATCTGAAAGAATTGTTAGCTTATATCTAGCACCGACACTTGCTACAACAGACCAAGTGGTTCCTGACTCTGTATTTATGGCTCCATCATGGAATTCGTAGAATATATTATCTTCATTCAATATGTCCCCATCACCATATGTTGTCATGGCTTTAGGACTATAATAAGTAAATTGCCCTCCAATGCTTCCATATGGGGCGATTTTATAGGCGCCTGCAGCGAAGTCACGAATACTCATTGGAAACCACTCTAATTGAGTTCCTATATTCAGATTATTGGTTTCCCCTGAATGTGCTCTCAAACGTGCCGAATTTTCAGAAGCCTTCTCAGCCTCGGGCCCAAAGTGATTTAATTTGGTCATATTCCAAGAGACTTCATTCCTTAACTTGAAATGATCGTTGAAGTAAGTATCTGTTGTATAACAGTTACAATCTGCACGATAGGAGAAATTTAAATAATGTATAATTCCAACGCCAATACCAGTATTTCCTTTATTGGTATCCCAATTCTTTCGTTCACCGAAATCAGATTGAAAAGCAACAGGACCAGTAATGACACCAACTTCGTGAGAAAATCCGAATTGAGAGTATATACTATTTATGCTGTAAAAAAAGCAGAATAAAACAAGTAACTGTTTTAGCTTGAACATAGTAGGTTACAATAATATTGAGGGTTTAACGAGAACAAATATAAAAAAACTCGATGAACTAACAAATAATTACGATAAAATGCACATAAATAATTTTTTAGACAATTTCCTGAAAATCGTCCTGCTCAATCTGGATCATGAAATTGAAAAAAATAATCTAGAATTTTTTAGGATAGTTTATATTTGCCCTATTAATTAGCTATCAAATTATTAAATCCTTAAAACTTATTGAATGAAAGCAAAAATCGACGCGTTCATGGAAGAGGTAAAGACCCGGAATGGGCATGAGCCAGAATTCATACAAGCAGTGCAAGAAGTTGCCGAAACAGTGATTCCTTATATCGCGGAGCAAGAGATTTATAGTGGCAAGAACATTCTTCTGCGAATGGTTGAACCAGAGCGACTTATTTCTTTTCGAGTGGCATGGGTAGATGATACAGGAGAAATACATGTAAATCGAGGGTACCGTATTCAAATGAACTCTGCTATTGGACCCTACAAAGGTGGGTTAAGATTCCATCCGACGGTAAATGCAAGTATCCTTAAATTCTTGGCATTTGAACAAGTTTTCAAGAACTCATTGACTACACTGCCGATGGGCGGAGGAAAAGGCGGGTCGGATTTTGACCCAAAGGGTAAATCCGATGACGAAGTAATGCGCTTCTGTCATGCATTTATGCTCGAATTGAACCGACATGTTGGTCCAAACACCGATGTACCTGCTGGAGATATTGGTGTTGGAGCACGTGAAATTGGCTTTCTATTTGGCATGTACAAGAAGATTCGTAACGAGTTTACGGGAGTCCTTACTGGAAAAGGTCTCTCATGGGGAGGTTCTAAGATCAGGCCTGAGGCTACTGGGTATGGCACGGTTTATTTTGCACAAAGCATGCTTAAGACAAAGGGCGAGAGCTTTGATGGTAAATCAGTGGTGATTTCCGGTTCGGGCAATGTAGCTCAATATGCTGCTGAAAAAGCAATAGCATTAGGAGCAAAAATCTTGACACTATCAGATTCAGGTGGATATATATATGATAAAGATGGGATTGATGCTGATAAGTTGAAGTTTGTCATGGATCTGAAGAACAATAAAAGAGGTCGTATATCAGAATATGCAGACAAATATGAATCTGCAGAATTCCACGCAGGAAGAACACCTTGGGGAGTTTCTTGTGACGTGGCGTTGCCTTGTGCTACACAAAATGAACTTAAGGAAGAAGATGCCAAGAAATTGCTAGCAAATGGTTGCATGTGTGTTGCCGAAGGTGCCAATATGCCTTCTACAACAGAAGCTGTTCATGAGTTTATCAAAGCGAAGATATTATTTGCCCCAGGCAAGGCTTCTAATGCTGGTGGTGTTGCTACTTCTGGCTTGGAAATGTCACAGAATTCATTGAGGATCAGCTGGACAAGAAAAGAAGTAGATGAACGCTTAAAGGATATTATGGAAGACATTCATCAGTCATGTATAGAGTACGGCAAACAAGAAGACGGCTTTGTAGATTACGTGAAGGGTGCCAATATTGCAGGTTTCGTTAAGGTCGCTGATGCAATGCTTGCTCAAGGAGTGGTTTAAGCTTATAAACAAATTACATAGGGGTCCTTGTATTTTTAATAAATACAAGGGCTTTTTTTCATTATATATTATAATTCACTTAGTTTCGTTATATAGATTACCCATTTCATGAATTTATGTTGAAAAAAGCTTTATTATTCTTATTACTATCACTATTCACAGCTGTTAATTATGCACAGGATTTTTCAGCATTATGGGAAGGGCATTTTTCATACTTGAATATAAAGGACATTGCACAAGGCAATGATAGAATATATGCCGCTGCAGAAAATGCAATTTTCACCTATGACCTGACTACACAAGAAATTGAGACCATTTCAACTATTAATGGGCTTTCTGGAGAAATTATATCTACGATTCATTACAGTTCAGAATTTGGATTGCTCATCATTGGCTATGAAAACGGACTTGTTGAGATCGTTTTCGATACGGACCTGGATGTCTTGACTGTCGTTGATATTCTAGAAAAAGAAACCATCCCACCAGATAACAAGAGGATCAACCACTTCAATGAGCACGAGGGGTACGTTTATATATCAACAGATTTTGGTATTTCGGTCTATGACTTGTCCCGCCTTGAGTTTGGTGACACTTATTTTATAGGTACTGATGGAGGCCAGAAAGTGATTACGCAAACGGCTGTCTTTAATGATTTTCTTTATTCTTCATCATTTACAGGAATACAGAAGGCTGAGCTTAATAATCCAAATATCATTGATTACTCCGAATGGCTAACAATTAATGGTTCCTACTGGTTGGGTGTTGAGGCCGTTGATGGTAAGCTATTTGCCACCCGGTCTACAAGAATGCTCTACGAAATAGTCAACGACAGTTTCACAAGCTTGTTCACTTACACAAACCTTCCTATCGACCTGAAGTCCGTTGGGAATTATCTAATTGTGACAACCTCCAACGAAATCAATGTGTATGACAGTGGTGCGAGCGTTTTGGGTACAGCAACAATCAATGCTAACTTTAATACAGAATTCACTTCAGGAATCGTTGATGATGAACTCAACTTCTACATTGGAACCAAAAATTTTGGAGTATTGAGCCCCTCTTTGGAAAATGAATTAGGGTTTGACGAAATTCACCCTGATGGACCACTCTTGAATAATGCGTTTTCAGTCGAGGCTTACCCTGACAATCTATGGGTTACTTTTGGTGATTATACATTTACCTATAACCCTGGACCAGTACGAAGACGAGGAATAAGCCATTTGGTTAATGCGGAATGGATCAATAAACCATTCGATAGTTTATTAGGGGCGAGGAATCTTAATAGCATAGCGATCAATCCGAATAATCAAGATCAATTGTTCATAAGCTCTTTCATTGATGGCATTTTGGAAGTAAATAATGACACCGCAACTGTTTTATTCGACCAGACCAATAGTGGTCTTGAGTCATTGATTCTGCCCAATAATCCGGGATTCATGCAGGTTCGTGTTAGCGGGTCTGAGTTTGACGAAAATGGTGTTTTATGGAGCATAACTTCATTAGTGGACAGAGCACTAAAATCCTATAACCCATCTTCAGGTGCCTGGCAAGGCTATAGTTTTAGCGATTTATTGCCCGATCCTTTCGATACTCTTGGATTCGGGCCATTGGTTATCGATAATTTTGGAAATAAATGGGTAGGCAGCTTTAGTTTCGGAGTAATTGGATATAATGAAAATGGAAATTTGATCAAGAACATTACCGAAGATGAAGGGTCACTACCTATTAATAACGTACGCTCATTGGCCGTGGACAATAGGAACAATCTCTGGATAGGAACAGAAAAAGGACTAAGGGTCTTGTTTAATACCTCTAATTTTTTTAATGATGAAAATGTTGAAACCCAATCTATCATAATATTGGAGGATGGTGTGCCCAAAGAGCTTTTATTTCAACAGTTCATAACAGAAATTGAGGTAGATGGCTCCAATAATAAATGGATAGGTACTCTCACCTCAGGCATATTCTATTTTTCACAAGATGGCCAAGAAACTATCTTTCATTTTACAAAAGACAATTCACCATTACCATCAAACAGCATCAATGATATAAGTCTCGACGAGGACAATGGTATAGTTTATATCGCAACAGACCAAGGTTTGGTTTCATTTAAATCTGGTGGCTCAACACCCAAAGAAGGCCTTTCGGAGGCCTTTGCATATCCAAATCCAGTAAGGCCGAACTTCAATATAGTAGATGAAAAAGTCAAGATAAAAGATGTTAGTGAAAATGTTAATATCAAGATTACTGATATCGAAGGCAATTTGGTTGCAGAAGCCCAGTCAAGAACAAATTCTAGATACAAAGGATTCAATCTTGAGATCGATGGCGGAACTGCGTATTGGAATGGTAAAAACCTTGCAAACAATGTTGTTGCCTCTGGAGTTTATCTCGTCATGCTTTCAGACCTTGAAACTTTCGAGAACAAAGTTTTGAAGCTAATGATCATAAGATAATGTTAGTATCAACGGACGCTATAATCATATCCAAGCTAAAATATGGTGACAGTGATGTGATTTTATCCTGCTATACTGAAAACAGTGGCATTAAAAGCTATTTACTAAAAGGTGTACTAAAACAACGGAAGGGAAAATTCAAGCCAGCATATCTACAACCTTTAAGTCTGGTGCACCTGAATGCTGTGCATAAGGAAAATCGATCTTTGCAAAAACTTCAGGAATTAAAACCTATTGTACATTATGTATCACTTCATACCGATATAAGCAAAAGTACAGTGGTCATGTTCCTAAGTGAAATCCTTCAGCAACTACTTAAGGAAGAAGAGAGAAATGAATCACTATATATGTTCTTGTCAACTTCTCTTCAATGGTTGGATCAGCAAGAAATATCGCCAAATTTTCATCTTCTCTTTTTACTCAGATTAACAAAATATCTAGGATTCTATCCCGATGTTACCAATTTATCAGGTGAATTCTTCAATCTTGAATCAGGCAAGTTCGAGTCGTCAAAACATGATCTTTATAGCATTTCAGATAATAATTTAACACTCCTTAAACAGCTAATAGGCATAAAATTTGATGCTCTAAATGAAATTAAAGTCAATTCAAGACAACGTCAAGACTTCTTGAATATGATTTTACTATATTTTGAATTACATTTGGGCGGCTTTAAAAAGCCTAGGTCACTGCAAATCTTGAATCAAATTTTTAGCTAACCAATACTAATGAAAAGCTATATCATTCATTGCTTTTTTGGGTTATTCTCCTTAGTGCTTTGTGCTCAGGAAATTAGTATCTACAATAAGACTTCCAAAGAGTCCATTGGCGGCGTAGCCATTTATAATGTTGACAAGACAAAAAGTGTCATTTCTGATCTAGATGGTAAAGCAGATATCTCTGATTTTGAAGAGAATGAAACAATAATTTTCCAACATCTTTCTCATCGCACAGCGCTCTTGGTCAAATCAAGAATTCTCAAGAACGGGAATATTGTTTTTTTGTCTGGCGATTCACAATATCTAGAACAGGTTGTCATTTCAGCTTCTAAATTCGAGCAGAAACAAAAAGATGTCCCTCAAAAAATACTAAGTCTTCGAGCATCAGACATTGAATTTGCAAACCCTCAAACCAGTGCAGACTTACTTCAAAATAGTGGTCAAGTATTTATCCAAAAAAGTCAATTGGGTGGAGGAAGCCCAATCATTAGGGGGTTTTCGACTAATCGATTATTATTGTCAATAGATGGTGTAAGGATGAACAATGCTATCTTTAGAGGAGGTAATCTTCAAAATGTCATTTCAATCGACCCTTTCTCAATTCAAGATACAGAAATTATACTTGGAGCTGGATCCGTAATTTACGGAAGTGATGCCATTGGTGGCGTCATGAATTTTTATTCAAAAAAGCCTGTTCTGTCCTATAAAGACAGTGTTGATGTAAGAGGAAATGCCTCTTTTAGATATGCTTCTGCAAGTGCAGAGAAAACCGGAAATGTAGATCTAAGCGTTGGTTTCGAGAAATGGGGTTTTCGGACTAATATTAGTTATACCGATTTTGATGACCTTAAAATGGGTAAAAATGGCCCAACTGATTATTTAAGAACAGAATATGTAGAAAGAATAAATGGCGAGGATATCATTGTTGGAAATGACGACCCATTGACCCAAAGATTCACAGGTTACGGTCAAATCAATTTTATGGAGAAGATAAGGTATGAGCCCAATGAAAAATTGAACTTCAATCTTGGGTTGCACTTTTCAGAAACATCTGAATATCCTAGATATGACAGGCTCATACTTTATAATGATGAAGGTGTTTTAAACTCCTCGGAATGGAATTATGGTCCCCAAAAGTGGTTCTTGGGAAATCTGCAAGTAAATCAAAAAGCTACTAAGGGAATTTATGACAATGCCCAATTTACATTGGCCTATCAAAATTTCCAGGAAAGCCGGATAAACAGGAGTTTTCAGTCGGAATTAAGAAACATAACTGAAGAGAATGTTGATGCGTTCTCCTTGAACTTGGACTTCGAAAAACGCATAAGCAGTATCAACGAGCTTTTCTATGGTGCAGAGTATATTTATAATACTATTGGGTCTGAAGGTTTCGAAGAGAATATTAATAATGGATCAAGTACAAATACGATATCAAGATATCCTGATGGGTCTTCCTGGGAGTCCCTAGCTGCCTATTTGAGTTATAAATACAATCCGAACGAGTCTTTTACCTTTCAGACTGGTATTAGATACAATCAAATTTTTATTGAAGCAGATTTTACTGAGAACAATATATTCCTTGACCTTCCTTTTAATGACGCTAGCTTGAAAACTGGAGCGCTAACAGGAACTGCCGGAATAAATTGGAATCCTAACAAGACCTTAGCTTGGAAATTAAATTTCTCAACCGCATTCAGGGCGCCCAACATAGACGATATTGGAAAGGTTTTCGATTCTGAACCTGGTTCTGTGGTCGTTCCTAATCCAGACCTGAAATCCGAAAGGTCTTTTGGTGGCGAACTAGGACTTTTAATAGACATTGATGATGTTCTTAAACTGGATTTATCAACGTACTATACGTATCTCGACAATGCCTTGGTTAGAAGGGATTATACCTTGAACGGACAAATAGAGATTGAGTACAATGGCGAACTTAGTACGGTTCAAGCAATTCAAAATGCTTCTGAAGCAAAAATTCATGGATTTGAAGCTGGGCTAAATATTAGAATTACCGATGACCTAGAACTGTCATCGCAATACAACATCATTAGCGGAACCGAACAAGAAGTAGGAGGGGCTACCTTTCCTGTTAGACACGTTGTTCCTGATTTTGGCAATACTCATTTGATCTGGCAAAGGCCAAATCTTAAATTAGACTTTTTTACGATGTATAGTGGTAAATTATCTTTTAACGAATTATCACTTTCAGAAAGGGACAAGCCCTATCTATATGCATTAGACTCTGACGGTAATCCTTATGCGCCTTCATGGTATACGATTAATTTAAGGAGTCAGTATTCATTTTCCAGTAATTTTTCATTGACAGCTTCATTGGAGAACATTACCAACCAGCGCTATCGAAATTATTCTTCTGGTATTGCAGCTCCAGGAAGAAACCTGATATTGTCTGCGCGTTACAATCTGTAATGATTCCATAAGATAGGTCCTCGGATAAGGGTCATCAATTCTTATCCCAGCTCTGGAATGGATTCCTGCTTAACATAGAATTGTAGTATTTGATATCACCAGTTACTTCTTTGCCTAACCAACTTGGCTTGTCGAATTTTTCATCCTTTTTTCTCAATTCGATTTCAGCTATCACCAGGCCTTTGTTTTCGTCATGAAATTCATCGACTTCAAACAGATGATTTCCAATTATTATTTCGTATCGACTCTTTTTAATGATAGTATTTTCGCATAGCTTCAAAAGGGCTTTTGCCTCATCTTCATTAAGTTCTGTCTCCCACTCAAAACGCGTTGTACCGTCTTGCGAAGAAATGCCTTTTACTGTTAGCATTCCTTTATTTCCCCTAAGTCTAACCCTTACAGTGCGTTCTTTGTCGCTGTTCAAGAATCCTTGGGTGATTTCAGTGATTCGTGTTGCGTCTTTTTTATAATTATCAGAATTGACCAAGAATTTACGCTCTATTTCTATCATGCTTCCTTAATTCTCCAAGGCGGGTTTTTACGATTATCTCCTGCGAAGTATATAATTAATCTGTTCCCATCGGGATCTTTCAATTTTGCCTCACGCCAAAGCCATGCTTTATCCTCTGGCAACTCATCAAATTCAATTCCCTTGTTTATTAATTTCTCAACATAATTGTCGAGGTCCTCTCTTTCAAAATACAGGATAATCCCTTCTCCATTATCGATTTCATCGACCTCGTGAATTGATAATGTAGAGTTTCCCTCTCTTGCTTCAAATCTTGCATAATGAGGCAATGCCTTAACAATTAAACTAAGACCTAATTTCTGATAGAATGTAATTGAATCTGCAACATTTATTGAAGGAACAGTTACCTGATTTAAATTCATGTACCTCTAGTTTTGATAAAGATATCATAAATTTATAGGATGCCAGGAAACTTACCAGAGCGAAAGATAATACATGTCGATATGGATGCTTTCTATGCTTCCATCGAACAAATGGACAACCCTGAATTAAAAGGAAAACCATTAGCTGTAGGAGGCAGTGAAAAACGTGGCGTGGTAAGTGCTGCGAGTTATGAAGCTCGTAAATTCGGAGTACGAAGTGCTATGAGTAGTATGATCGCTAAAAAGAATTGCCCGCAATTGATCTTTGTTAAGCCAAGATTCGAAAGATATGCTGAAATCTCAAAGGTTATAAGGAAAATATTCTTTGAATATACCGATCTCGTTGAACCCCTTTCCATGGACGAGGCCTATCTAGATGTCACTGAAAACAAAAAAGGCAATCCCAGTGCGACCATGATCGCTCAAGAGATCAGACAACGCATCATGAATGAAGTTGGCCTTACAGCTTCTGCTGGTATAAGCATTAATAAATTCGTTGCAAAGATCGCTAGCGATTACAACAAGCCAAATGGGCAGAAAACAGTACCTCCTGAAGAAATACTCGACTTCCTGGAAAAATTGGATGTTAGGAAATTTTACGGTATCGGTAAGGTTACCTCAAAAAAAATGTATCAATTAGGAATATTCACCGGTAAAGACCTCAAAGAAAAAGACCTCAACTTCCTAGAAACCAATTTTGGAAACTCAGGAAAGTATTTCTTTAATGCGGTGCGCGGTTTACACGAGAGTGAAGTAAAACCTGATAGAACTCGAAAATCTTTGGCAGCAGAAAGAACGTTCAATGAGAACCTTTCTTCTGAAATATTCATGCTAGAGAAACTTGATAATATAGCATCTGAAGTGGAGCGGAGATTGAAAAAAAGCAAGGTGTCTGGTAAGACGATCACATTGAAAATTAAGTATAGTGACTTTACACTTCAAACTCGAAGTAAGACCCTGCCGTATTATGTATCAGATAGATCTGTGATACTAGAAATAGCTAAATCTCTATTATACCAGGAAAAAATGAAAGAATCTGTACGTCTTTTAGGGATTTCGTTATCCAATCTTAATACGAACAGCCAAGATGCTAAGAAATCAACTATTGAATCCAATACTGTAAGTGTACAATTGAAATTTGATTTCTAAATACTACAACTTGTTATCTCTGTAATTCTAAGTGTGTTCACCATCCCTTTGTCTTGAATTGGCATAGCAGCAAGGCTTACCAACATGTCCCCAACGTCCAAAAACCCTTTTTTACAGGCTATGCGATTCACATCCTCAATTGTCTCGTCTGTACTTACGAACTTGTCATAATAAAAAACCTTTACTCCCCAAAGTAAACTAAGTTGGGTCAAGATCCTCTTGTTGGATGTAAATACTAAAATGTGACAATCAGGTCTCCAAGCAGATATCTGGAATGCCGTATATCCACTATTGGTCAATGTAGATATTGCCTGAGCATTTATCTCATTAGCTACATTAGCGGCATGATAGCAAATAGATTTGGTGATAAATCGTTTGGTGCGAATATGAGGAGGTGATTGTGGTACGGTTATAAGTGATGAGTTTTCTACACTTTGGAGAATACTGGTCATTTTTTGAATGACTTCAACCGGATAACTACCAACTGACGTTTCTCCAGAAAGCATTACTGCATCTGCACCATCCATAACTGAATTTGCAACATCGTTAACTTCTGCCCTAGTAGGTGTTAAGCTGGAAATCATGGTTTCCATCATTTGGGTGGCAATTATAACAGGTATACGAGCTTGTTTGGCTCTTAGAACAAGCTGTTTTTGAATAAGTGGCACCTCCTGTGCAGGAATTTCTACACCAAGATCTCCCCGAGCAACCATTAGTCCGTCGCAATAGGCAACTATTTTATCGATATTCTCTACAGCTTCGGGCTTTTCAATTTTTGCAATAATTGGGATTTTATGGTCGCTATGTTCTTGAACAAGATCTTCGAGCTGCATTAGGTCTTCTGCGTGACGCACAAACGACAGTGCTATCCAATCTACTTTTTGCTTAATTGCGAAAATAGCATCTTCGACATCCTTTTCGGTAAGCGCTGGTAACGAGATGTTAGTATTTGGCAGATTAACTCCTTTCTTTGACCTCAGTGGGCCTCCTTGTAACACTCTAGCCTTTACTTCTTTTTTATGGTCCGTACTTATAACCTCAAAAATCAGCTTACCATCATCCAATAAAATTTTCTCACCAGGTTTTGCATCAAGTGGAAACCTTTCGTAAGTCATGAAGACCCTCTCTTTCGTGCCTTCAAATTTCTCTCCTGTTGCGAATATGATTTCATCACCCTCTTTTACGACTACCTCTTCCTTCATTACCCCTAAACGC
This sequence comes from Flavobacteriaceae bacterium, assembly GCA_013001365.1. Lineage (GTDB taxonomy): Bacteria > Bacteroidota > Bacteroidia > Flavobacteriales > Flavobacteriaceae > JABABD01. The sequence goes on along the minus strand of JABDMQ010000371.1, from coordinate 17,327 downwards.
AGTTTCGGTCCTTGAAGGTCAGCTAGTATTGCAACATTGGTCTCGAATTCTTCATTAAGGCCACGAATCATTTTGATCCGTTCTTCGACATCCTTATAATCAGCGTGGGAGAAATTGATTCGAAAAACATTAACACCTTCATCCACCATGGCCTTAAGTGTTTCGCGATTACTTGATGCAGGACCTAAAGTGGCAACTATTTTTGTCTTTTTCTGATGTGGCATTAATTGAAAATTAAATTATTTCTTGACTTGAGCTTAAATGCATCAATACTATAAGCGGTAACAATATTGGGGATTTCAAGAATTTTATTGAGAATTGATTTTTCTTCACTGAATTCTTCCTGTGCACTTATTTTAAGAAGATAGTCAACATTTTTATGTTCTGGAATTAAATTAAGGGTTCTCATTGATTTTTCATCGTCTCCAAAAAGCAAACCCGAACTCGTTAATGCATTCGATTCTTTCCGGCATATGTTGCCAACAAGATTAAACGTGATCTGATGACTCAAGTCCTCCCATTCGAAAATCGGGTAGAATGCAGATACGTAATCATAATCCAAGTCCTCTTCTTTTCTTTTCAAATTTAGCGACAAATTCTTGTTGAGTAAATAAGCTAGCCTATAATCTTCCAATGAACAATGAATTGCTATCAATGTAAAATAACTCTCTTCAAAAACATCGTCTAAGATCAATTTATGCTTTGCCATAAATACAGGAATTCCAAGGTAAATATAGTGTTAAAAGCCAAAATATTCGATGTCTATTAATTAATCGAGCATTAATAATAACGAAAACGTTTGAGAGGAAAATCAAGGATAGCTTATTAGATCAATCTTGAAATCCTATTCTGGTATGCGAAGAATGCACGTTTTGAAGCTTTTTCCTCAGCCTTCTTTTTTGAAGTTGCCCTTGCCTTAGCTATCACCTTGTCATTTATTGATAACTTGACAGAGAAATGCCTTAGGTTATCATTACCGGTATCTTCATAAACATTATAATCAAAGGTTTTTTTCTCTTTCTGACACCATTCGATCAATAGACTCTTGTAACTAATGACCTTACCTTCAAGTTTGACTATGTCAACATATGGTATTATGACACGTTTATATATGAAATCCTCACAGTGCTTATACCCTCTATCAAGGAAGATGGCACCAACTAGCGACTCAAATAAATTGCCATGGATGTTATCACCAAAATTCTCTTTTGATATCTTACTTTCGATGAAGTTTATGAGGTCCAGGTCTCTTCCTAATTCATTCAAGTGTTCCCTGCTTACGATCTTTGATCGCATTTTAGTTAGGTAACCCTCGTCTCCTTCCGGGACTTCTTGGAATAAATGAGATGCAATAACCGCTCCTAACATGGCATCGCCAAGAAACTCCAAGCGTTCATAATTAACAGCATTACCTTCATTATCTCGAATGTTCATCGAACGATGCGTAAAAGCCTTTTCGTAATACTTGAGGTGTTTTGGTGAAAAACCCAAGATTTTTTTGAGACCAATAAAAAAATTCCCGTTTCCTTTGGAACGAGAATTAAGTATGTTACGAATGGATTTCATTCGATTTTTAGTCTAATTTTTTGAACAACACACAGGCATTATGACCACCGAAACCAAAAGTATTGCTCATTGCGACCTTGACGCTTCTTTTTTGTGCCTGGTTCAGGGTTAAGTTCAATTCTGGGTCTATGTTTTCATCAACTGTAGTATGATTGATAGTAGGAGGAACAATTCCATGCTCAATTGCTAGAATAGAAGCAATAGACTCAATAGCACCGGCAGCACCAAGTAAATGCCCTGTCATAGATTTTGTAGAATTGATACTGATATTCTTCGCATGAGCTCCAAACACTTCAGATATAGCTTTTAATTCGGCAACATCTCCCAAAGGAGTCGATGTGCCATGCGTATTAATATGGTCAACTTCTTCAGGTTGAATTCCGGCATTGTCCAAACAATTTTTCATGACCGCAATTACTCCTATTCCTTCAGGATGTGGAGCAGTCATATGATGTGCGTCGGAAGAAAGACCGCCGCCAATTACCTCGGCATAGATCTTAGCACCTCTATTTATGGCATGTTCATAGCTCTCCAAGATAATCGCTCCTGCACCTTCTCCTAAAACAAATCCATCTCTTGTGGCATCAAAGGGTCTTGAAGCTGTTTCAGGACTTTCGTTTCTTGTTGATAAAGCATGCATTGCATTGAAACCTCCCATTCCTGCTATAGTAACGGCAGCTTCACTCCCGCCGGTAACTACGACATCACAATGTCCTAATCTTATGGTGTTCAATGCATCGATCATCGCATTGGCTGACGATGCGCACGCAGATACTGTGGTATAGTTCGGGCCCATGAAACCATGCTTTATGGAAATGTTTCCCGGAGCTATATCAGCTATCATTTTTGGAATGAAAAAAGGATTGAATCTTGGGGTTCCGTCCCCTTTTGCGAAGTTTAGTACTTCATCTTGAAATGTTTCTAGGCCGCCAATTCCTGCGCCCCATATAACACCTACTCTTAATTTATCGACTTTTTCAAGGTCTATCCCAGAGTCGCTGATGGCTTCATCAGAAGCCACCATAGCGTACTGGGTAAATCTGTCCATCTTACGAGCTTCCTTTCTATCCAGGAAGTCTGTGGCATTAAAATTCTTGACTTCGCAAGCGAATTTTGTCTTGAACTTTTCGGTATCAAAGTAAGTAATTGGAGCAGCCCCGCTTTTACCCTTAACTAATGCATCCCAATATTGATCCTTGGTATTGCCTATAGGAGTAAGTGCGCCTAGACCTGTTACAACAACTCGCTTTAATTCCATAAGTAATTATTACTTATTTAGCGTCTTCAATATATGAGATTGCTTGACCAACGGTAGCGATATTCTCTGCTTGGTCGTCTGGAATCTGGATATCGAATTCTTTCTCGAATTCCATGATCAATTCCACAGTATCCAAAGAATCTGCTCCCAAATCATTCGTGAAGCTCGCTTCGGTTACCACTTCATTTTCGTCAACGCCTAGCTTATCTACGATAATCGCTTTAACTCTTGATGCAATGTCTGACATAATCTTTTAATTTAAGTTTTAATTAGGTGGCAAAAATAAAAAACTTTATTTTAAAACGCACTCATACCCGATAAATAGTGTTTGTAATTTAGCGAAATAAAATGGAAGAAAATCTGTTTTGCTCCTTAATTGTCATTAATAATTCTTTTTTTTGTTTTGAACAAAAAACACATGAACTCGTGAAATGAAACGTATTGTAATTTTTGCTTCCGGTTCCGGAACTAATGCAGAAAACATTATTACTTACTTTCAACAACGAGGAGGTGCCTCTGTTGTTCAAGTCTTGTCTAACAATCCTCATGCCAAAGTTTTAGAAAAATGTAAAAGTCTGAATATTAGCGCTTTATCTTTCAATCGGGCTGCCTTTCAAAAAGGCGCTATCATTCATTCAATTCTAAAAGATGAAAATCCAGATCTAATCGTCCTGGCTGGATTCCTTTGGAAGATTCCTGAACACCTATTGAAGGACTTCTCAAATCGCATTATTAATATTCATCCCGCTCTACTGCCTAAATATGGAGGTAAAGGAATGTACGGAATGAATGTTCACAAAGCTGTCAAGGAAAATAAGGAAGAAGAATCTGGTATAACAATCCATTTTGTTAATGAGCATTATGATCAAGGAGCCATCATTTTTCAGGCTAAATGTGATATTTCTACAGAAGATTCTGCTAAAGATATAGCTGCTAAAGTGCATGAACTGGAAATGGAGCATTTCCCAAGAATCATAGAGTCCTTGCTTTAACAATTTAGATGGCAAAAAAGAAGAAGAAATACTATACTGTTTGGAAAGGCCATCATACAGGTGTCTTTGAATCATGGGATGATTGTAAAGCACAGATTACCGATTTTAAAGGTGCGCAATACAAATCATTCAGCACCTTTGATGAAGCCAAACAAGCCTTGAAGGGGAATTATAAGGACTACATTGGCAAAAACAAGGTCTCGAAAAGCCAATTGACTGAAGAACAGTTAAAAAAAATAGGGCGCCCAAATTTCAACTCGATCAGTGTCGATGCAGCTTCAAGCGGTAACCCTGGAAAATTGGAATATAGAGGTGTTGATACTAAATCGAAAAAGGTGTTGTTCAGACAAGGTCCTTTTGAGGAAGGAACGAATAACATCGGTGAATTCTTGGCCTTGGTTCATGGCTTGGCATATCTCAAGAAAAAAAACAGTGAAAAGATCATTTACACAGACTCCCGAACAGCCATGAGTTGGGTAAGGAAAAAGGCCTGTAACAGTAAATTGAAGCGTTCAAAAAAGAACAAAGAGCTTTTCGAGCTTGTTGAACGAGCTGAGGACTGGCTTAAGAAAAATCCCTTTGACACGACTATTGTAAAATGGGAAACCAAGGCTTGGGGAGAGATACCAGCGGACTTTGGCAGAAAATAGATTTCAAAGATGCAAGTACCCTTTTTTCATATTAGAAAGACAAGCATCCTAATACTTGCTATGCTCTTCTCATTTAATGGTCATGCTCAAGAGAATTGGCGCTTGAAAAAAGACCGAAATGGTGTGAAGATTTATTCAAGGGATTATCCTAATTCCAAATTCAAGGAATACAAAGCCATCATGGTCGTTAAAACTTCATTGCAAGAAGTAAAAGCCATTGTCCTCGACGCTGACAATCTTAAAAATTGGAACTATAAGACCTCCAAAAGCAAGTTGGTCAAGAAAATTGACGAAAATAAATTCATTTTCTATCTATTTAATGATATGCCCTGGCCAGTCTTGAATCGAGATCATGTTTCAGATGTGGCAGTAACTTATCCAAATGACAAAAGCATTCGTATAAACATTAGCCCAAATAATGACATATTACCAGAAAATAAGGGAACTGTAAGAATTACGAATTTCAAGGGGTTTTGGCTCTTAGAGGAAACAAGCAAAGGGATTTCAATTACCCATCAATTATTTGGTGATCCAGAAGGTGGCGTGCCAGCATGGTTAGTTAATTCTCAACTTGTCAAATCTCCATATACTTCGTTCAATAACTTAAAAGACCTATTGGAAAACAAGGACAATTAATCCACTTATTATTATTAAAAGAGCATTATATTTGCACCGAATCCTTGAACGATTTTAATGAGTAAATTAGTTATAGTTGGTACCGTAGCTTTTGACGCTATTGAAACCCCTTTTGGAAAGACAGATAAAATCCTCGGAGGTGCTGCTACCTTTATAGGACTTGCTGCCTCGCAGTTTCATGTAGATTCTGCTATTGTATCGATAGTCGGCGGGGATTTTCCAGATTCATACCTGAGCTTATTGAAAGAAAATCATATTGATATTTCAGGTATTGAAATCGTTAAGGAAGGAAAGACCTTTTTCTGGAGTGGTAAATATCATAATGATATGAACTCACGAGATACTTTGAGTACAGAGTTAAATGTCTTGGCAGATTTTAAACCAAAAGTGCCAGAGAACTATAAAGATGCTAATATCGTTATGCTTGGCAACTTGCACCCACTTACTCAAATAAGTGTTCTTGAGCAAATGAATCAAAGACCTAAACTAGTTATATTGGACACCATGAATTTTTGGATGGACAATGCCCTTTCTGACCTAAAGGAAGTAATTTCTAAAGTGGATGTCATCACAATAAATGATGAAGAGGCTAGGCAGCTTACTGGAGAATATTCATTGTTGGTGGCTGCCAGGAAGATTAATGAAATGGGGCCAAAATATGTCGTAATAAAGAAAGGAGAACATGGCGCTTTGTTATTTCATGATGATAATGTTTTCTTTGCTCCAGCTTTACCTTTGGAAGAAGTCTTTGACCCAACTGGTGCAGGCGATACCTTTGCAGGTGGATTCGCCGGCTATTTGGCCAAGACCAACGACGTTTCTTTCGAGAACATGAAGAATGCAGTGATATATGGTTCAACCCTAGCCTCGTTCTGTGTAGAAAAATTTGGAGCGGAAAGAATGATCAACTTAGAACATGGAGAAGTGCATCGACGCTTACAGCAGTTCAAAGACCTAACACAATTTGAAATAGAACTGACTTAATAAAAGAAGCGCGCTAAATTTAGCGCGTTTTTTAGTTATGATTAATAATCAAATAACACGATGAGTGATGCTATAAAACATGAGTGCGGTATTGCGCTCATCAGGCTTTTAAAACCATTAGAGTACTACAAGGAAAAATACGGAAGTGCTTTTTATGGTGTGAATAAAATGTACCTCATGATGGAAAAGCAGCATAATCGTGGACAAGATGGTGCAGGATTTGCAAGCATTAAACTCAATACCAACCCGGGAGAACGTTATATAAGTCGAATAAGATCGGTTGCCCAACAACCTATTCAAGACATATTTGACCAAATTAATGAAAGAATAAATCAAGTTCTTTCTGAGAATCCAGAGTACAGCAATAATGTAGAGCTTCAAAAGAAGAACATTCCTTATATAGGAGAAGTCCTGCTTGGACATGTGCGTTATGGAACCTTCGGGAAAAACAGTGTGGAAAGCGTTCATCCTTTCTTAAGACAGAATAACTGGACTCATCGTAACCTGATTCTTGCAGGTAATTTCAATATGACAAATGTAAAGGAGCTCTTTAACAATTTAGTAGAACTTGGCCAGCATCCTAAAGAGTATACAGACACTATTACCATCATGGAGAAAATAGGACATTTTCTCGATGATGCTGTTGATAAAATATATAAGGACCTAAAAAAGGAAGGCTTTAGTAAAATAGAATGCTCTGCCTTGATCGCAGAAAGACTTAAGGTATCCAAGATATTACGCAGGTCATCTAAAAACTGGGATGGTGGTTACGCTATGGCTGGCATGTTAGGTCATGGGGATTCATTCGTTCTCAGGGATCCTGCTGGTATAAGGCCTGCATATTATTATAAGGACGATGAGGTTGTAGTGGTAGCGTCCGAGCGTCCAGTAATACAAACTGTCTTTAATGTAAATTACGATGAGGTTCTAGAGTTGCCTCCAGGAAATGCGATTATCATAAAAAAATCTGGTGAGACGAACATCAAGAAAATAATTGAGCCTCTGGAGAGAAAAGCGTGTTCTTTCGAACGTATATACTTTTCTAGAGGCAGTGACGCAGAAATTTATCAAGAAAGAAAACAATTAGGCAAACTGTTAATGCCAAAAGTTTTGGAGGCAATTGAAGGCGACACGAAAAATACTGTTTTCTCATATATCCCGAATACTGCAGAAACCTCCTTCTATGGAATGATCGAATCTGTTGAAGACCATCTAAACGAACAAAAAACCCATGCCATTTTATCTGGTCAGAGAAATATCTCCGCGCAAAAGGTCACAGAGATTTTATCCGAGCGACCTAGAATCGAGAAAATCGCTATAAAGGATGTTAAGCTCAGGACCTTCATAACAGAGGATAGCAGTCGCGATGACTTGGTAGCTCATGTTTACGATGTAACATATGGAGTGATCAGGCCTACAGACAATCTTGTAATTATTGATGATAGCATAGTACGTGGAACAACGTTGAAAAAAAGCATTATCAAGATGTTGGATAGACTTAAAGCAAAGAAAATTGTTGTGGTTTCTTCAGCGCCTCAAATACGTTATCCAGATTGTTACGGAATTGATATGGCCCGACTTGAAGATCTTGTTGCCTTTAGAGCCTCCCTTTCTCTTCTTAGGGAAAATGGGAAATACGATATCGTTGAGGAGGTTTATAAAAAATGTAAGGACCAAGTTCATTTAAAAGATACAGAGGTATATAATTATGTAAAGGAAATCTATGAACCCTTTACTGATGAAGAAATATCCCAAAAGATATCTGAGTTATTGAGTGATGAAGATGTCAATGCCGATATTAAAATAATTTTTCAAACAGTGGATAATCTTAATAAAGCCTGCCCTAAGAATCTTGGAGATTGGTATTTCACTGGTAATTACCCGACCGCAGGTGGTAACCGTGTGGTTAACAAGGCATTTATCAATTTTTTTGAAGGAAATAGAGACAGAGCCTATTAATCCCAAATTATGGTAAAACCGTATTTTATCTAAAATATTGGCATTTTACCTAAAAAAAATGCCGTTTATCTATTATTTTATTCTGCTACCTAAGAAAGGTATAATTTGGTCTCACCATAACATAAGTAGGTTAAGTTCATGGTAGATTTGGGGCAAAAAAAGGTGAACTCTCGTTCACCTTTTTTTATTTTCGATCCCTAAAATTCAAAAAAAATCTCTTTTTAAATTTAACTTTCTGACAACTAGTCCTTTAGTTTTTGTTTGATAAAATTTCCCTTGAATTAAAGGATGTTCAATTAAATTTTAAAAGTCCGCTAAACCTGATTTATAAGTATTTTATCTAATAAATTCAATAATTTGGAAAAAGCTCCGTTATATTAGCATCACCATAACATAAGTAGGTTAAGTTCATGGTAGATTTGGGGCAAAAAAGGTGAACTCTCGTTCACCTTTTTTCATTTTAAGAACCTTTACACTGATATATAAAACAACAAAAGGCCAGCTGTCTAGCTGGCCTTTTGTTGTTTATGGACCTGAAGAATTATTTAACTTCTGCGTATCGCCTTTCAACTTCATTCCAATTAATGACACTAAAGAAGGCTTCAATATAATCTGGCCTCCTGTTTTGATAGTTCAAGTAATATGCATGTTCCCAAACATCCAATCCTAATATCGGTGTTCCGCCGCAACCTACCTTTGGCATTAAAGGATTGTCTTGGTTCGGTGTCGAACAAATCTCAACCTTGCCACCTCTGTGGGCGCAAAGCCATGCCCAACCTGATCCGAATTGTGTAGCTGCCGCTTTACTGAAAGCCTCCTTGAAATTATCAAAAGAACCAAAGGCTCCCTCGATTGCATCTTTCAATTCACCAGACAACCTTCCTTTACCTTCCGGGTTCATGACCTCCCAAAAAAGAGAATGATTATAATAACCACCGCCATTATTCCTAACCGCTTTATTGTTCATGTCAAGATCTTCAAGAATCGATTCAATTGACTTTCCTTCTAGTCCAGTTCCCTCTATCGCTGCGTTAAGTTTAGTAGTATATCCATTATGATGCTTAGAGTGGTGTATTTCCATGGTTCTGGCATCTATATGTGGTTCGAGTGCGTCGTAAGCGTATTTCAATTTCGGTAATTCGAAAGCCATAGTTCTTGATTTATAGATTAATATTATTTACATCAAATTTACTGATTAAACAGGCCAATTAAAAATAATAAATAGCTATAAGATCATTGATAGTTTTTATCTTGTTTAAAAATTCCTAAGTGCAAAAAACCTCTTTCTTCAATGTATATAATGCCTCAGCGGGAAGTGGCAAAACCTTTACCCTTGTCAAGGAATATCTCAAATTACTCTTAAGCACAAGTAAGTCTGATATTTTCAAGAATATTCTTTCCCTGACCTTTACGAATAAGGCTGTTGCTGAAATGAAAAATCGAATAATCGAGAAATTGCTGCTTTTTTCGCAGGAGACCATTTTAGAAATGTCAGATAGCACGTTCAAGGTAATTTGTGAGGAATTGAATATGGACGCTAGGGACCTTCATGAAAGATCAAAGCGGACATTGAACGCCATATTACATAACTATTCAGCTTTTGATATATCAACTATAGATAAGTTTACACACAAAGTCATAAGGACCTTTGCTTTCGATTTAAAAATCCCCCTGAATTTCGAAGTAGAATTGGATACAGAAAATCTGCTTTCTGAAGCTGTCGACAACTTGATATCCAAGGCAGGTAGTGACAAGAAGCTTACACAGGTACTTGTCGACTTTGCTTTGGAAAAAGCAGATGATGAAAAAAGTTGGGACATAGCTTTCGATTTCAATAAAATAGCAAAGCTATTGGTAAATGAGAATGACTTACCATTCCTTCTTAAATTAAAGGAGAAAAATCTTGGGGATTTTGATATACTAAAACAGACCATTAGATCAAGAAAAGTAGATTCAGAGGCCTTTCTTGTCGAAATGGCCAAAGAGGTTCTCGCACTTATTGAAGCAAACGGATTGGAGGCAAGTGATTTTTCTGGAGGTTATTTGCCAAAATATTTCAGTAATCTCACTGCCAAGAAATTCGATGTTAACCTTGAGGCTAAATGGCAAGAAGACCTTGGGTCTAAAACATTGTACCCAAAAAGAGTTTCAGGAGATATCGCATCAACTATTGAAGAAATTCAACCACGTATAAATACGGCATTTCAAAGGACAAGAGAACTTTTGTATTTGCTTCGTTTCTATAATAATTTCTACAGAAACCTAACACCATTATCGGTTATTAACGCAATAAATTCAGAATTAGAGGCAATCAAAGAAGAAAAGAATTTATTATTGATTTCAGAATTCAACAAGATCATCCATGAAGAAATCAAGAACCAACCTACACCTTTCATCTATGAGAGATTGGGCGAAAAATTCAGGCATTATTTCATAGATGAGTTTCAGGACACATCTATCATGCAATGGGAAAACTTAATTCCATTAATTGACAATCGCCTATCAAGTGAAAATGGTAGTGCCATGATAGTAGGCGATGCCAAGCAAGCCATATATAGATGGAGAGGTGGCAAACCAGAGCTTTTTATGGAACTTATCAACGATGTCAATCCATTTCAAGTTGAAAAGAAAATTTATGCTCTACCAACCAATTATCGTAGTTATAGGAACATCGTAGATTTCAATAATTCATTTTTTGCTCATTTGTCCTCTTTCGCTTTTGCAGATGATGCACATAAAGAGCTCTACTATAATGCTGCACAAAACAAGCATTTTCCAGAAGAAGGATTTGTTAAGGTCGATTTCCTGGATCTAGAAGAGGAAGAATCGAGGGACGAGCTATACTCCAAAGCTGTAGGTCAGACTATAAAGGATGCCCTTGACAATGGATTTGAACTAAATGAAATTTGTGTATTGGTCCGAAAGAAAAAAGAAGGCTTAGCAATATCATCTCATTTAACTGAAATAGGAATCGATATCATATCCTCTGAGACCTTGCTTATAAATAATTCTCCCGAAATCCAGTTCTTGACAAACGTCCTTAAGTTCTCATTACAGCCAACGAATGATGAGCTAAAGGCTAACATCCTTTATTTTATTTCCGATCATCTGCATGTAGATGATAAGCATGCTTTCATGATAAATGGATTGCCACTCACATTCAGGGAATTCTCTAAAATGCTGGAATCTTACGAAATCAGTTTTGACTTCAATGACATTTTGCAATTATCGCTTTATGATGCGGTGGAGAGCATTGTCAGGAAGTTCAAGCTTGTATCCGAATCCGATGCTTATGTCCAGTTTTATTTGGATGCTGTTATGGATTATTCTCAGAAGAAATCTTCCAGCATTATGGGTTTTCTGGAATATTGGGAGAAGAAGAAGGACGATTTGAGTATTACTGTACCCGAAGGAAGGAATGCAGTACAGGTCATGACCATTCATAAATCTAAAGGATTGGAATTTCCTTTGGTGATTTTTCCTTATGCTGACCTAAACATATACAAGGAAAGAGAGCCTAGGGTGTGGTTTCCGATTGACAAGGATCAATACAACGGATTCTCAAACACTCTTCTCAATTATAATAGCAACCTTGCTGAATTTGGGGATGAAGGCAGGGCAATATATGAGCGTCGACAAGCGGAGTTGGAACTGGATAATATAAATTTATTATATGTGACATTGACGCGGGCCATTGAACAATTGCATATCCTATCAAGCAAAGGCAAGGAAATAACAACAAATGAATCTCCTAAGGATTATTCAGGATTTTTCAAAAGCTATTTGCAATCAATTGGAAAATGGTCTGATGCAAAGTACTCTTACTCTTTCGGAAACCCTTTGAGACAAAACAGACCTTCTAAACCTGTTAAAAGCAGCTTGCAATCAAAGAAATTCATTTCATATAAAAATAAAGTAAACATAAACACAAAATCGGGCTATTTATGGGATACGTCGCAAGGAGCAGCCATCGAAAAAGGAAATCTCGTACATGACCTTATGGCTAGAGTCATGGGTGTAACCGATATTGATTTTGTTATTAATGATGCGCTAGGCGAAGGCACTATTGACATTGATCAGGCAAAAGCCTTGAAACCACTTATGCTTTCTATTATAAACCATCCAGAATTGAGTCAATTTTATTCGGATGGGGTAGATATATTCAATGAGCGAGATATAATATCTGCTAATGGCATGATCGTAAGACCGGATAGATTAGTTCTCGACAAGAACAAGAATGCCATTTTGATAGATTATAAGACAGGGGCATTTGATAAAAAACATGAACAACAATTGATAACGTATTCAGATATCATCGAATCGATGGGAATTGAAGTGAAGAAACGTATCTTGATCTACATTGATCAAGATATTGAAATAAAAGAACTTTAACTTTGTAAAAAACTCCTTATGTACGGAAAGATCAGAGAGCACCTTCTTGAAGAATTGCAATCCATAAGAAATGAAGGTCTCTATAAAACAGAGCGAATTATAACAACTCCCCAAGATGCCATCATTAAAACAACCGAAGGCAATGAAGTCATTAATTTCTGTGCGAACAATTACTTGGGATTGTCTTCACATCCAGAGGTAATACAAGCTGCTAAAGACACCTTGGATTCCCATGGTTTTGGAATGTCATCCGTTAGATTCATATGCGGAACACAAGACATCCATAAAGAATTAGAGAAAAAGATAGCTGATTTCTATGAAACAGAAGACACCATATTATATGCTGCTGCTTTCGATGCTAATGGTGGTGTGTTTGAGCCTTTGTTCGGAAAAGAGGATGCAATAATTTCAGACTCGCTTAATCATGCCTCAATAATAGATGGTGTAAGGCTGTGCAAAGCAGCACGATATAGATATGCTAATAACGACATGCAAGATCTAGAGAAGCAATTAATTGAAGCGAATGCAAAAAATGCACGGTTCAAGATTATCGTTACTGATGGCGTTTTCTCAATGGATGGTATTGTTGCAGAACTGGATCGTATCTGTGACTTGGCAGAGAAATATGATGCTTTGGTAATGATTGATGAATGTCATGCAACTGGTTTTATAGGGGAAACCGGAAGAGGCACCTTAGAAGAGAAAAATGTCATGGGAAGAATTGACATTATCACTGGCACTCTGGGAAAGGCCCTAGGTGGAGCTATGGGAGGATATACTACAGGTAAAAAAGAGATCATCGATATGCTTCGTCAACGCTCTCGTCCTTATTTGTTCTCCAACTCTTTGGCACCTGCAATTGTAGGGGCAAGCATAAAGGTTTTCGATATGATTTCCAACGACACAGGATTAAGGGATAAACTAGAAAGGAATACCAAGTATTTCAAGGAAGGAATGATCAAGGCTGGATTTGATATTGTTGAAGGCCAAAGTGCCATTGTTCCAGTAATGTTATATGACGATAAATTATCACAGGAAATGGCAAATATGATGCTCGAAGAAGGTATTTACGTAGTTGGCTTTTTCTTCCCAGTAGTTCCTAAAGGCAAGGCTAGGATAAGGATACAGCTATCGGCTGCTCACGAGCAATCTCACTTAGACAAAGCCATAGATGCTTTTACTAGAGTTGGCAAAGAACTAAATGTTATTTAAAATAGTTCCAAACTCCGCATTTTTAAAGCAAATTTTCAATATTTTTATATATTTGTCTTTGTTAATAAATTTTAACAACTTACTTTTGCTCATAATTAACACTTAAAAATTAAATTATTTGAATATGAAAAATCTTAGCAGATTAATGTTCGCTATGTTGCTTTTAATTGGTTTTAGCAACGCTAACGCGCAAGACCAAAATAATCCTTGGGCTATCACTTTTGGAGTCAACGCAGTTGATGTATATCCTGTTGGTGGAAATTCACCGCAAGGTGATTATTTTGATGAGTTCTTTAATGTGAACGACCACTGGAACATTTTACCTTCTTTATCGACTCTTAGAGTAGGTAAATATTTAGGTGATAATTTCTCCTTTAGTGCGACAGGCTCATTGAATAGAATCGAGAAAATAGGTGAGACAAGTGGCAACCCTGGTAACCCTAGCGTTACACTAAGTGACGAAGCTTCTTATTATTCAGTTGATGGAGATGTTACTTACAGTCTTGCTAATTTATTCAATACGACAAAATTCGAACCATACCTAGGAGTTGGTGGTGGTTATTCTTGGGTTGAGGAAAATGCTCAATTTGGAAATAACAACGCAGCTGGGAAACAAGCTAAGTTAGGTTTCGGAACATTGAATGGTTCATTAGGATTTAACTATTGGTTCACCGATAATATTGCCCTAAACCTTCAATCTAAATACAAGCATTCCTTCACAGAGTTATCTGAAGGTGGCGTTACGCATTTTCAGCACAGCGCGGGTATAGCTGTTAAGTTTGGTGGAAAAGACACTGATGGTGATGGAATCTACGACAAGGACGATGCATGTCCAGAAGTTGCTGGTCTAGAAGCATTCAATGGATGCCCTGATACAGATGGCGATGGCATTGAAGACAGTAAAGACGATTGTCCTAACGAAGCTGGTTTAGCAGAATTCAACGGATGTCCAGATACAGATGGTGACGGTGTTGCTGATAAAGATGATGATTGCCCAACAGTTGCTGGTCTTAAAGCATTGAACGGTTGCCCAGATAAAGATGGCGACGGTGTTGCTGATGGAAAAGACAACTGTCCTGACGAAGCAGGTCCTGTGGCCAACAATGGTTGCCCATGGTCTGACAAAGATAAAGATGGTGTTCTTGATAAAGACGATCAATGTCCAGACGAAGCTGGTACAGTAGCTAACAATGGTTGCCCAGAAGTTGTTGTTCCAACTCAAGAGGTCATCAACCAATTGAATAGCTATGCTAAGACAATCTTGTTCGACACTGGAAAGTCTAGCTTCAAGCAAGAAACATACCCAGTCCTTCAAGCTATTACAGCTATTTTAAAAGAGTATCCTAAGGCGAACTTCACTATCGAAGGTCATACTGATAGCGTAGGAAGCAAAGCTCTTAACCAAAGATTATCTGATTCTAGAGCTAACGCTGTAATGGCATATTTGGTAGAAAACGGAATCGCTGGTCAGAGGTTGACAGCATACGGTTTTGGTGAAGACTACCCAATCTCTAGCAATGCTACAAGAGCTGGTAGAGCTGAGAACAGACGTGTAGAAGTTAAACTTAAGAACTAAGGTTAAACTCTTTAAATAAATAATTTAGAAAACGCTCCGATAATCGGAGCGTTTTTTATTTTTATACCTATGGTAGAATCTTTTGTTGATGAAGTATTAAAAGACATCCTTTCTAAGGATTTAGACATTTCTCAACAAGTATTTATCCTCCCTAGCAAAAGAGCTGGAGCATTTTTAAAGCACTCACTTTCCCAACTTACCGAAAAAACAATTTTCTCGCCAGAAATACTTAGTATAGAGCAATACATTGAAAATGTATCACTCCTAAAGACTATTTCAAATACTGAGTTGCTTTTTGAATTCTATCAAGTTTATAAAGAAAACACTCCGAAAGACCAACTACATGATTTCGATAGTTACTGCAAATGGGCTCAAGTCATGGTCCAGGATTTTAATGAGGTGGATCGCTACCTTGTTCCTCCTGACAAGATCTTCAATTACTTAAGTGCAATTAAAGAAGTTGATCACTGGTCTGTTTCCGCCGAAAAAACAGAATTAATATCCAATTATCTCTCTTTCTGGAAAAAACTGCCATTGTATTACACTGAATTGACCAAACGGCTTATTGATAAAGGGACAGCTTATCAAGGGCTTATGTATCGAGAGGCAGTTAACAAATTGGAGCTTTATTTGCAGCTCCATTCAAAAGAGCGATTCGTCTTCTTGGGCTTTAATGCACTTAACACTGCTGAGCAAAAAATCATCCAGGAATTACTGCATCAAGATGTTGCTAAAATTTATTGGGACATAGACAATTATTTTGTTGATTCATCATTCCATGATGCGGGTTTGTTTGCACGTCGTTACAAGCACTGGCCTTATTTCCAGAAAAACGAATTCAAATGGGAATGTGATTCATATAGATCAAAGAAAAATATAAAAACCATTGGCGTCCCCAAGAAGGTAAGTCAAGCTAAATATGTAGGCGAATTATTGTCACAATTAAATAGTTCCCATAAGAATCTATTGAATACTGCAGTTGTTTTAGGAGATGAAACTCTCTTGACCCCTTTATTAAATTCAATTCCAGAAGAGATTGGACCTGTAAATGTAACTATGGGACTATCTTTGAAAGACATACCATTAGCCTCTCTTTTTGAATTACTTTTTCGCATTCATAAAGTCCCTGATCAAGCTAACTTGTATTATAAGCATGTTCTTTCGTTAACATCCAATCCTTTTATAAGTCAAATACTTAATATAAATGAAACCGAAAATATTGCGGAAGTCCATCAGATAATTTCAAAAAACAATATTACCTATATTGGTCTAGACCAACTGAAATCTAATTTCCCAAGCAATACAGAGTTGATTGATCTGCTTTTTAGTTCTTGGAATGGAGACTCGTTATTCGCTATAAAAAACTGTAAAGAGATAATCAGGCACATCAAGAATTGCCTTAGTGATAAAAGAGAAGAAAATCAGTTGGCCCTTGAGCATCTTTATAGATTCATGCAAGTATTCAATCAGGTTGAAGTGGTGATCTCCGAATATGAACATGTTAAGGATGTAAAATCACTCTATTCATTATACAAGGAACTATTGGCGAGTGAAAATTTGGATTTTCAAGGAGAACCTCTAAAAGGCCTTCAAATTTTAGGCGTGTTGGAATCTAGGGTTATTGATTTTGAAACTGTTATCATTACGTCAGTAAATGAAGGTATTCTGCCCTCAGGCAAAAGCCATAATTCTTTTATCCCATATGATGTTAAAATGGAATATGGACTGCCAACCTATAAAGAAAAAGATGCTGTCTATACGTATCACTTTTATCATCTTCTGCAACGAGCAAAAAACATTTATATACTTTACAATACAGAAGTAGATGCCATGAATGGCGGAGAGAAAAGTCGTTTCATAGCTCAACTGGAGGCTGAAAAAATACATGAAATAGAAGATGTTATTATTACGCCTCAAGTTAGGCACATCGATAATAGACTTAAATCAATAAACAAGACCGATGATATTATTGATCATTTAAAAGACTTGGCAAAAAAAGGTTTTTCACCATCGGCATTGACAAGCTACATTAGAAACCCACTGGATTTTTATTTTAACAAGGTCCTTCAGATTAATTCGTTTGACGATATTGAAGAAACCGT
>JABDMQ010000368.1 GCA_013001365.1 Flavobacteriaceae bacterium | reverse complement strand
AGTATGGCATAATAATTCTTGTTCATTTAATATTTTTGTTCTATTAGCTGTACTTCCGCATTCGGATTGAAAAGATACGTCTTTCCTGTGGTAAGCTCCAAACACTCATATCGTTTTACACGTTTACGTCCTTTCTTGAAGCATCTGCCATTATACAGCTTAAATGTTTGCCCCAAAGGTACTTCAAAAACCAAGGTCTTATCATTAGGTTCGTCGAATTGCTTTAAGGCATAGGCCAGTTGCGTATCCGTATCGCTGGTCGCCCTTGGATTCTTGAAATGTCTGGCCAACAAAGGCAATAGGCCTTCAGGAAATACCTCAGGATTAATAAACGGGAGCATGAGACGCTGGAAAATATGTTTCCATTCCTTGCCATGAGGTTTAACGGAGCGTCCATGTTCTTGATAGGTCTCGAAATGGGCGATCTCGTGGATCAAGGTAATCAAGAATTTGTATGGATTAAGGTTATCGTTAATAGTAATTTGGTGCCTCCCGTTTGGGAGTTTACGATAATCGCCATGACGTGTCTTACGGGCTTTCTTTACTTTAACGGTCAGGTGATCATGCTGTAATAAGGCTTTGATTCGAGGCCAAGCTGGAGAAGGAATATGGTCTTTCAAGGGGTTTGCCATTGTGCAAAGGTACATGGATTTTTATGTTATACTACTGGCAATATGACTTACTTTTTTCAGAAAATATTCTATTTGAAGAGCAATCACTTTATCTTTATAGGAAAATTAGGATTAAAAACATGTATATATAATTGGAATAAACACACCAGTATCGTTATTCCTAAGTTTTCCGAAATATGGGAATTCAGAAATAAAAATCAATACGAAATGAAAGCAACTGGAAAAACAGTATTGGAAATCCTTACCAGCCTTCCTGAAGACCGGACAGTCCCTTTTAACAAACTTCATGATGTCATTGTAGAAAACCTACCCAAAGGATTTGAACCCGCTATTAGTTATGGTGGTTTAGGGTATGTTGTGCCTCATGCTCTTTATCCCGAAGGATACCATTGTAAACCAAGCGAGCCACTTCCCTTCGCTGGAATCGCTTCGCAGAAACATTCCATTAATTTTTACCACATGGGTATTTACGCCGACCCAAAACTCTTGGATTGGTTCGTGTCCGAATATCACAAGCATAGCAAGCAAAAGTTAGATATGGGAAAAAGTTGTGTCCGCTTTAAAAAATTGAATCAGATACCCTACGATCTCGTAGGTGAATTAATGATAAAAATGAGTATTGAAAAATGGATAGCCATTTATGAAAGTAACTTAAGGAAATAGAAAATGAAAAAATATGTAATTGTTAAATTAATTGGATTAGCAATACTGACGATGATAACCTTGGTTATCATTTCATTTCTTGAGGTTGCTGTGTATTCTTATCTAATAAATCCCGGTCAAGAACAAAGCGTTTATGAAGCACATGCCAATACTTCTGCACCGTACATTTCAAGTATTTTCGGATTTTTCATTTTCTTTCTCGTTGCACGATATTGGAAGAAAAAAGAATACATGAATGTATACAAATTGGTAATTTTATTTCCGCTGGTTTATGTTCTTTTGGACATTATCATAATAACGGCAGCAGGCGTGAAATGGTCTGACTTCGTTTTAATTTTTGCAGTTGCCAATGGAGCAAAATTCTTGGGTAGTTTCTTGGGATATAAATTAACAAAATGACAACAGACTAAGACGAAATAAAAGAACAACGATCCGCATTGAATGGTTTCAAAAAATTGGATGCATGCATACCGGAAGGTACAAACGCGTTAGTAGTAATATGGTACAAAATCAGTGGTATGAATAAATTGAGAATAGCCCTCTTATGCCTTTTCTTTAGTACAGCCTATGTTCAGGCTCATCCTGGCATCGGGATTGTAATGGACAGTAAAGGCAATGTATTCTACACAGACTTAACTCATGTTTGGAAAATATCGGCCAAAGGAGAGTTATCAATTGCAGTGAAAAATATTCATACACACGAACTTTACATTGATAAGGAGGATAACCTTTATGGCGAACATGAATGGTATGAAGGAGAAGCTACAGATAAGTGGGGAAATTATGTGTGGTGCTTAACTAGCGATGGTGAATTCAAGAAAACGATACCAGATGTAGAAGGGTTTCTTGACAACAATACTTTGGTACGAGATTCTGAAGGAAATACCTATTGGGCAGAAAAAACAGGTGACCATGAATTGTTGAAAAAACAAACCATAAGCGGAGAGAAAATTTCAGTATCTGAGCATCATTTTGATGATATACGTTGGATGCATTATTCAATTTATGATAGGAACCTCTATGTAGTGGATTATTTGAAAATCAAGAAAGTGACTCCTGAAGGCGACGTAACCGTTATAGCAGATAATCTTAAAGAAGGGAGATCTTTATTTGGTGTTGCTGATCGACATTATGTTTTTGGAACCTGGACAGACCAAAAAATGAATGTTTTTGTAGCGGTTTACGGATCAGGTAAAGTGAAGAAGATCAGTCCAGAAGGGAAAATCTCGATAATTCATGAATCGGGGATATTCTGGGCTCCATGTGGCGGTTTCACGGCCCCTGATGGAACTCAATGGATAATGGAGTTTTCTAAAAGAAATAAAACACGCATAAGAAAAATAGGCAGTGATGGTAAACACACTCTTTATCAAGGGTAATAATTTGCCTGATTTTACTTATAAATACAATGTCTTAATTTCTGAAATATTTGAAATCTAAATTAAAAATGGTTGTAGAAAATGGCATGAAATTCAATACAGTAATAGGTCTTCTTTTCATGATGATGATTTGCTCCTGCACTCAGCATTCGGCACAAAGCGGGTTAAAGATTGACAATGGCATCAACCGCGGAATTAGCTATACGGATTCATTAGGAGCAGATTATAATCTTAGGTATATACCAATAACCATAATTAATGACAGTTCGATACCGATTCGTCTGCATATTAATTTCTTAAAAGAATACAACTATCCACAATCTGATAAGAAAGAGAAGTTCAGGCTGATTCTATTGCCAGAAGAATGGGCGTTGGAAGGCATAGGGGTTACGGAAAGTATGATGACTGAATTACCTAATTACATAGATAAGCCTTTATTGAATAATACCCTTGAGCCTGGTGAAAAATTTCTTGTTGCTATTGGAACATTATATCCAAGGCCACCAAAAAACTCAGGTATTCTTCCTAATACCTTGTTTACCCACAACAGGCGTGACATGTTTACCGAATGCGATTGGCTCATGCAAGAAGACCCTTTATCAAGTCCTAAGAATACATTAGGCCTTAAACTTAACTTTGGTAATCGTTGTATGGTCATTCCTTGTGGTCAAATCTCTTATCCTGATTCTTAGAAAATGGGTTTACCGCGCTAAAAACATTTAAATTTTACAACGACTAACTCTTTGGTGTCAGGTCTTTCGTTCCTTTTCGGAAATTCAAGAACATTAGTTATCTTAGCTCACAGCCTCAAGTTATTCGCCAACCAAGGCAACTTATCATACACATGTCGCTATAACTAATCAAAAGAATGAAAGAATTTAAACTCTGGTTAGAATTTGAAGATGTCGATCCGGGAAATTGGGACACTGATAATGAATTTGCAAATATTCATGTCGATTTACCCGATGGAAGACATTATGGAATAAATGTCTGGACATATAAATTCCTGGCAACTGCAACTAGAATGGATAAGAAGAGTGGTGAAAATCTTTATGGCCTTTACCAAACTCCACCGGACCTATTTGTAAAGGAATTGACCAGAGAATGCATAGAAAAAACAATTTCAGACTTATTACAAAAAGGGAATTTAGAGACCTTACTAAATTCTTCAATAATCAGTAATGAAAAATAAATATCTTTTTTCAGCAACCTGAATGGTTATTTCTTGATCTTTCCTTACCTGAAATTTCTTTAAGTGCCAAAGTGACTGCTCAATATGAAAAAAATCGATATCCGATTAGCAAATAGTAACGATGCCCAAATAATTGCCCTCCTTGGAAGAATAACATTTGCTGAGACATTTGGTCATTTCTTTAGTGATCAACAAGATCTTATAAACTATTTTGAAGCCACATTCTCAGTCGAAAAGATTAAAATCAGTCTTACCAAGCCTAATAATATCTATTGGATTTCTTTTGTTGATCAGCTACCTGTGGGTTATGCCAAACTAAAACTCAATTCAGGGTCAGAATTCATTGATTCTGACAACATTTGTCAGCTCCAAAAGATATACGTCCTGAAGGACTTCCTTGGTATGAAAATCGGTTATCATATGCAAAATCTGCTATTTGAAAAAGCCAGAGAACTAGGATTTAAAACAATTTGGCTCTCTGTTTTGAACAGTAACGAAAGAGCCATTAATTTTTATAAGAAAAATGACTTTGAAATAATTGGCAGTCATGATTTTACGATTGGAAAAGAAGATTTTGACTTCTCTGCAATGTGTAAGTATTTATAGTTTCAATCCATCGCTCATACTCCATTTCTTCCACCTAAGGATCATGATTCCATAGGATATGATATTGATAATTCATATCTTTAATAATATAATCCTGATTGAATTAACTGCTAAACTGCTGTTGCGATCAACAAAAATCGGCAACATGAAAACGATATATAAAGGTCTCTTTTCGTTTTTCTTATTTTCTATTTCAAGCATCCTAGTAGCTCAAGAAAAGAATTCTTTTTTCGACTCAAGGCACCGTGTCGGATTCCTTGTTGGATATGGTACACAGAATTTCGGTCAGTTATCCTTAGAAGTGCCATACGATTATGAGATCACTTTTTTCAAGGCGCAGTATTATTATGTATTAAAAAAAGGCCAAGAAATAAGTCTAGAACTTCTTGCACAACCTCAATTCAATCTTACCCAATACAGGCATATAGATTTTTTTTCTGATAAATCCAATGGATTTGAGGTTGGGTTGAATATTGGTGCTTTGATCAGAAAGAATCTTAACTCAAGCCAAATGAGTATTTATGCTGCAATATCCTCAGGGCCTCATTTTGTATCTGGCACACCCCAAAGGCAAGTAGAAGGGTTTGTATTTTCCAGTAATTTTATGGTCGGAGTGAATTTCAGGTTGAACAATCATACTTTCTTGG
The DNA here is from genome assembly GCA_013001365.1 of Flavobacteriaceae bacterium. Taxonomy (GTDB): domain Bacteria; phylum Bacteroidota; class Bacteroidia; order Flavobacteriales; family Flavobacteriaceae; genus JABABD01. The sequence continues at coordinate 538 of JABDMQ010000368.1, read as the reverse complement.
ACATACGACCGAGTTTCAGGCATATTAGCAATCTAGACTTCAAGAAGCCTAATGGAGGTGTTAATAATCTCGTTTTAAGCGGAGGCGTTTTGGTTAATTTATAAGCCTAAAACATGCAATTCAAAAGGTATTGTTCTTATTAATTACAATAGCCATAATTTGCGGAACTTTCTCGAACTTATCCTTATAATTCCAATTTCTCGGCAAAATAATCACAGAAATCCTTCATGGTCGCTGTCATTTTCTCATCTTGGGTTGCCCTCTTGTAAGTCTCACTCATGGCCACAAGGGTCTGGTGGAAGAATTTCTTCATCTCGTCTACGGGCATGTCTTTGGTCCAGAGATCTATCCTAAGTGTTTCTTGTGTTTTGCTGTCCCAAACCGAAAGCATCATGGCTTTGGCTTCCTCGTTCTCAATTCCGCCATCTACTGCCGTCCAATTCAGTTTTTCCGGGATGCGATTATCTTCCAGTTCTACAGTGAGTGAAACTGTTGATTTGTGTTTCCCTATCATTATTTACGAGGTTTGAATCTAGAT
>JABDMQ010000367.1 GCA_013001365.1 Flavobacteriaceae bacterium | reverse complement strand
CATCAGCCCTGAACTCTTCAAGCACATTTCCATTGCATCTGGAGATTCTGATGAATGGACCAGGACTTTTAATTTCGAAAGAATTTAAGGCAAAGAATAAGAATTTATATTGCTTGCCAGTGATTACCTTGATTATTCAAGATTTTAAAAGTATATTTATCTAGCTATTAATCAGATACCCACTAGTGGGTATTGTTTCCTATTGTTGGAATTTCCAAAACTATCTGAAGTAGTAGCCTTCCCAAATTTATAATTGCTCTATAGCCTTTTTCCTTTTCAGGTTCTTGTTATGCTTAAATCAACTGGCATATGTCTTCATCGGGACGGTTAACTTTATTTTTTATCATTTCTTTCCAATTTGTAGTATTTGGGCAGCCCAACGCTATGGGCATAAACCAAAAGAACTTTCTTGATTTACTGGAATCTGTAAAATCAAATAGTAATGAAAAGGTTGACTCTATCCTACATTCCTTAGATAGCCTTGCAAGTTCCAACGGATTGACAAGTTCGGAGTATTCGGGTGTAATGGGAAATTTAATCCAATACTTCGTGGGGAGAAGCGATTATAACAAGGCTATTAATTCTCAAAGAGCCTATATCAAGCTTTATGAAAATCAGGACAAAACAACGAATGCATATGCAATAGCAACTTTTTATATGGGATTTGCTTCAAAATTCGTTAATGACCATGAAAATGAAATCAAATATTATACTCAAACCATATCAATATTTGGACAGGATCACCCAGCTGCTCCAACGTTCAATAACAATCTCGGACTCGCACATCAGAATCTTGGAAATTATGAAGAGGCATTATCCTATTTTTCAAATGCCATAGAAAAGACAAAAACCAAGGACAAAATCACGGATGATTTTGCAACTAGATTGATGAACTTGGCTTTTTGTTACACTTCACTTGGTGAATACACTAAGGCCGAGCAATACTATTTTGATTCATTAAAAATATGGGACAGTTTAGATAAAGACCATGATGATTATGGCAAGCTCCTCAATAACATAGGGAAATTGTACAGGGAGACAGGAGACCATGTAAAGGCTAAAAACCTATTTAAAACAGCTTTGGATAATTTCTTGGAGAATTTTGATGAATCTCATGATCGTTACGGGTATATCCTTAATGACTATGCATCTATATTGTTGATCTCAGGTGATGAAGAAGAGGCAATCAGGTTGATGGAAAATAACTTGAAAATAGCGGAAGACAATAAGATTACAAACACGGTAGATTACTTCAAACGACAATACAATTTAGCCAAAGCTTATAATGTCATGGAACGTTTTAACGAAGCATTACCCTTATTGCAAAATGCTACACAAAACATTGAAAGGTTTTATGGTCGTGATCATCCGGAATATGGCACTATACTCAAAAGTTTAGGTGATACGTATTTAGGATTGGGCAGAATCAATGAAGCGGTGGCAATTATGGAATCCTCAAACAAGGTGCTTCTTGAACAGATCAACCAAGTATTTAGGTTCAGGAGTGAAAATGAGAAAAAAGCCTTCCTGGCTAAATTATCTAGGAATTTTGACGACTTACAATCCATAGCCCTCAGTCCGGGAATTGAATCCAACGAGTTGAATGAACTCAATCTTAACAATCAACTATTACTTAAAGGGTTATTGCTCAATAATTCTAGAGGCGTGTTGACAGAATTGGCCAAGGTCAATGAAACCGAAATTCAGGATAAGATCATAACTTATCGATCTTTGAAGAATGACCTGAACACAGAGTTGTCTCTGCCAATACTTGAACGGGAAAAAGATGTAGATAGTTTAAAAGATATCATTAACTCTTTAGAAGTCGAACTTGTGAAGTTGCATAGCGATCGATTTCCAGGAAATAACAATCTGGCTCGGAACTGGAAATCATCACAAGAACGCTTAAAGAAAAATGAGTACGCTATCGAATTTACTCATTTCAATCGAATTGAAAAAGGGAAACCGACAGGCCAGATAATGTATGTCGCTTATATCTATGAAGCTGAATCTGAGTTCCCAGTTCTTGTTCCTTTATTTGAAGAACAAAAACTTAACGACTTGATTGCAAAGAAATCCCCAAATGAACTGTATCGTTCTCAAGAATTGTACAAGATGATTTGGCAACCAGTTGCTAAAGCTGTACCTACTAACAAACGTGTTTATTATTCGCCAAGCGGTTTGCTTAGCCAAATTTCATTTGCAGCGATTGCCTATCAAGATAAGTTGCTCATCAATGAGTATGATCTAGTTCAACTCAGTAGTACTTCAGTGCTAACTGAAGATGCTGCAACTCCTCAGATAGATACCGCAATGCTACTTGGTGGTATTGAATATGATTATAAGATCACCCCAGAATCTGAAAAACATTTTGCGTCTCATTCGTATTTGAACAATGAAAGCATAGCCAAAAGCAGAGGTACCAAAAGCAGAGGAGAAAGTTGGACCTTTTTAGAAGCAACCTTGAGTGAGATCAATGCAATTAATGGATTGCTCGAACAATCTAGTGACGATGTGGTGAGCTTGACCTCCAAGGATGCCACCGAAGAGGCTTTCAAGAAGTTAAGTGGTAATAGCCCACAGCTTTTGCACATAGCAACACATGGTTTCTTTTTCGAAAACTTGAATGAGGATTCATCTTTTAGTTTGGATCTGACAACAGAAGACCGTTATCGACTTGCAAAAGATCCATTGTTACGTTCAGGACTCATTCTATCAGGTGCGAACTATGCTTGGAAATATGGAGGCAATCCTCCAAGTGAGAATGAAGATGGAATATTGTCTGCCATGGAAATTGCAAATCTTGACCTCTCAAACACCGATTTAGTTGTGCTTAGTGCTTGTGAGACAGGTCTTGGCGACATTGATGGGAGCGAAGGGGTTTATGGACTGCAGAGAGCATTTAAAATGGCAGGTGTCGATAAGATGATACTAAGCCTTTGGAAAGTTCCTGATGAAGAGACTGCAGAATTCATGCAAAAATTCTATGGCAACTGGGTAGAAGACGGCGCCATAAGAGATGCATTCATTAAGACGCAACGTGAAATGAGCAATAAGTATGAAGAGGAACCTTTAAAATGGGCCGCTTTTGTGCTTTTCAATTAATAATCTATTGGACTCAAAAAAATAATATGAAACAATTGCACATAAAATCCCGAAACATAATCTCTCTGGTCATAGTACTGATCTTCAGTATATCTTTAGTTCATTCTCAAATTACAAGTTATCCGTATTTAGAGGATTTTGAATCTGGTTGGGGGCAATGGTCCATTAATTCCGTAAATGGCATAACCAGTTGGCAATATGGTATTCCTTCAGGAGCAGTTATTAGTTCTGCTGCTTCTGGAAGTAATGCTTTCGTTACCAATTTATCAGGAAATTACTTAGATAATGAGAATGGGTATTTACTAAGTCCGGTATTCGATTTTTCATCGTTGAATTCGCCAGTTGTTCAATTTAGCCTATGGTGGAATTGTGAATACAATTGGGACGGAGCTGTTATTCAATATTCGACTGACCTTTTTACATGGAATAATGTCGGTAGTTTGGGCGGTGGCACTAATTGGTTCAACTATAATGCTATTTTTAGTGTTCCTGGTGGATCGTCCGAAGGATGGTCGGGTAGAACGATAACAGGCAATGGTTCAAATGGGTGGGTAACTGTTTCTCACCCGGCTCCAGAATTAGCAGGTCTTTCCAATGTATATTTTAGATTCGTTTTTGCGTCTGATGGCTCTATATTTGATGAGGGCATTGGATTTGATGATTTTGAGATTTATAATGCCTATGTCGATATCCCGGATTCTCAATTTGAACAGGCATTGATCGACCAAGGTATCGATACCGAGGGTACTTTGGATGGTCAGGTACTTCTTGATGATATTAGTAGCATTTTATTCTTGTCTATAGATAATTACAATATTACGAGTTTTGAAGGTCTGCAATTCTTTACCTCGCTTTTAGCCTTCAGCCATATTAACAATCAAGCGGCTACAATTAATCAAATTGATTTTAGTAACAACCTATCACTAGAGGATATAAGCATAATCAATGCACCTAATTTGGCCGAAATTAATGTAAGTCAAAATGAGTTTCTGCAAAGCTTGACGGTTGTTACCAACAATACTTTGTTTAATTCGATTGATTTGTCGAATAACTTCAATTTGCAAACCGTAATTCTTTCAAGTAATGGTTTAACGGAAATCAACTCCTTGAACAGCCCCATTCTTAGCTATTTGAGTGTTGGCGACAATCCCATTTCTAGTTTGGATGTATCCTCATTTAATGATTTGGAAACACTGAATACTTATGATACCCAAATTGAGGACCTTGATC
>JABDMQ010000363.1 GCA_013001365.1 Flavobacteriaceae bacterium | reverse complement strand
GTAATCATTATAGAAGACGAGAAACCCTCCGCAAGGCGTTTGAATAGAATGTTGGAAGCGCTTAATGTAAATGTAAGTGAAATGCTTCATTCAGTTGAAGAGTCAATTGACTGGTTCAATAATAACGAGCATCCTGACTTGATTTTCTTGGACATTCAATTAAGTGACGGACTATCATTCGAGATTTTTGAGAATGTGGAAATAAAGTCGGCAATAATATTTACAACGGCTTATGATGAATATGCCCTGCAGGCCTTCAAGCTAAATAGCATAGATTATTTGCTAAAGCCGATTGATGAGAGTGAATTGGCTAAAGCAGTTGCCAAATATGAGGAGCATAAGACTGAGAAGCAAACAGTAAGCCTGGATTTCGAAGACATCAAGAAATTACTGGTCAATCCTATTGATAGGGAATATAAAAAACGATTTACGGTAAAGGTGGGACAGCACCTAAAAATGATTCCTATAGACGAGATAGAGTGCTTTTATAGTGAGAACAAAGGCACTTACGCACATACTATCCATGGTCGGAATTATTTGCTTGACATTACCTTGGAAAATCTAGAATCCGAATTGGACCCTCATGTATTCTTCCGTATCAATCGTAAGTTCTATGTCAATATCAATGCTATTAAGGATATGGTGAGTTACACAAATTCGAGGCTTCAGATCAAGTTAAGTCACTATAATGAACAAGAAGTAATAGTTGCAAGAGAGCGTGTTAAGGATTTTAAGAAGTGGTTAGAATAATATGTATTTCATCGATCAGTGGCCTATAACCAATCCTTGAGTCTAATTTTTTCCTACATTGCCAGTCCTAATCTATTTTAACCTAAACTAAACGTGTTATGAAGCGCCTACTTTCATTCACTTTCTTATTGTTTTTTAGTTTTTACAGTATGTATGCTGTTCAGCAGGAAGATATCACCATTAAAGAGCTTGAATCCACTGTCAAGGATAAAGCCAATGAATTAGCAATTGATGATAAGGCTAGTCTTATTCAGAACAAAGCAATTGCAAAGAGAAAGCGACATGTGCGGTCCGCTAGGCAAATACAAGGCATTTTTGGTCATGCCATTAAAAGAGCAAGTCACAGGGAACTAATCGATAAGCGAAAAAGAATAGCAGGAAACTACTAGACTATTTTTTTTCTTTTGAAGGCATAGGACCTCGAAGATGAATGATCAATCCATTTAAGAAGTTTCTTAATATTTGATCCCCACATTCCATGTATTTTGGGTGATTCTCATTCCGAAAAAAAGCTCCTAGTTCACTTTTTGAAATCCTGAAATCAACTAATTCCAGAATCTTTACTATTTCGTCGTCGCGCAATTTATGTGCAACACGCAGTTTCTTCAAGATGTCATTATTGCTTAAACCCATATAACAAAGGTACTTTTTTCAATTTTATGATTTTGTTTAGAGTTTTTAACTAAACTTTAAACAAATAAATGATGTTTGATAGAATTGTTCAAATACCTTTGGTTTGAATTTAAAAACTATGAAAAATGAAAACTAAAAATCTATTTACCACATTCGCTTTATGCGCCTTATTGATCGGGACTGCATTTGCAAACAATGACAACGAGAAAGTAACAAACGAAAAAGAAAAAACAACTGTCGAAGCTACCACTGATTCTAGCAAACAGACAATTGTTGGTGTTGCCGCAGGTAACGAAAACTTCTCAACTTTGGTTGCTGCAGTTAAAGCAGCTGGCTTGGTTGACACTTTGAACAGCGAAGGACCTTTTACTGTATTTGCTCCTACGAATGCAGCTTTTGATAAGTTACCAGAAGGTACTGTGGGTACGCTCTTAAAGCCTGAGAACAAAGGAACTTTAACTGCAGTATTAACGTATCACGTTGTAGCTGGAAAATTTGATGCCGCAGCTGTTGTTGCTGCCATCAAGAAAAATAAAGGAAGCTTTACCGTTCCTACGGTGCAAGGTGGTTCTTTAACTGCTATGATAAAAGATGGAAACGTTGTGTTGAAAGATGCAAAAGGAGGCATGTCTACAGTAGTCATTACAGATGTAGCTGCTTCTAATGGAATCATTCATGCAATTGACTCAGTTGTAATGCCAGAATAATAACGAATCATTTTTAATTGGTTAGTGTTAACTGCTTCCTAGTTTTCGAGCTTCGAGGCAGTTTTCTTTTGTTTAAATGCCAAATATAGAATCTTAGTTGATTCAATTAGATGTGTCCGATACGGCTTTGGTTTGATACTTTTCCCAGGTTTTGCCACCATCAATGCTTTTATGCCATTGACTTTCAGTACATTTTGTGAAGAACACTGTATCATCTTTTCTATCAGGAGCAAACCCAAAACAATCACCAAATGGTAAGGGAAGTTCTTCCCAATTATTATCATTTCGATCTTTAACATATATATAAGCAGGTCGTTTAGCTGAAACATTCAGTTTCATGACTGGACCAATAATCAATTGATTTGTTGTCTCGGTGACCATCGGGACTTTCTTTATGTCCTTCGAAAGTTCCACCTGAGTAAAATTAAAATCATCATATGTCGACTTCAATAGTAGTCTGTTTTTACCGATTCCAGTAGTATAGATATAAAGATTGTCCTTTCCTTTGTAGACTTTTGTTTTAGTGGTCCGAGCTTGAAAGAAAGACTCATCATATTCTTCACTGAATTGTAAATGTTCTTTCCAATTAAAAGATTTATTTGCGGTATAAATATTTCTGTTTCGATCCAACATCAAGAAAGTACTATCATTTAACTCATGAAGTTCTGGAGAACTTGCTAAGGTCTTAGGTAAAGGCATGAACGGTAAATTGTCTTCATCACCATATAAGTAATTATTGTTTTCTAATACACATAGGATATTGCCATCCTTTTTCAAAGACATTTTCTGAATTTTTTGATAAGTGCCTGTTGGAATTAGCTTATAATCCACAACCTTGCCAGTCGAGTCTTTTTCCATTTTAAGCACTATTCCCAAAGTTGAATAGGTATATTTTACCCTCGGTCGTTTTGCCGTACTTTCACGTTCAATCAATACGGCAGCAAATGAATTGACCATTTTGTCCATTTTTTCTTTTGGAAGATAGTCCCAAGCAGGATTAATTTGACCAGTGTAATCATTTTTATAGGTATGAACATAGCGTTTTACATCTTCCGTATTATCCACCTTTAAGGTCATGATATTAAAAGATTGCTTGTTCTCACGTACCAAGAATATCATACCACCATTAGTGACTTCCCCAGCTTTGATGCTAAATGAGCCTTCCATGGGAATTTTAAGATACTTACCTTTTGGTATGCTTGGGTCATATTGCGCTGTCACTGCAAAGAAATCGTAGTCTCCTGGCGTTAATTCGATATTAATGAAGCGGTCTCGACCAGCAGTAAAAAAAGTTCCCCCATTAGATTTCTTCTTATTTAAAAGTCCTTTTTTCTTGTATTCGACATTTACCAACATATTCTTGGCAAAGGAATCGGTATTCCATGAGAATTGAATGGAAAACAAGCCTTTGTTGCCAACTATGGCAGGGGTTTCACAATTGGTCGTTGCTGCTAAGCTGAATGAACTAACTAACAAACTAATTGCAATAATTATATGGAATGTTTTAACTGAATGCTGGAATTTCTTTTTCATAATCTCTATTTTCTGAATAAAAAGTTCAACGACAATCCGATGTACTGGTTCTTCCAATTGTCGCTACCTGAGGTATTGATCATATTTGTAAGTCCTGTATAATAATTAGCCCTGAATTTCAACAGACTTGCGAATTCGAGTCCTGTTCCAAAGCTTATACCTGATGATGTTGATTTAATGTCACCTTCTTCTTTACCAATTATCAGTTCTACGGTTTCATCGTCAATCCTTGTTGTTGCTTTTGTGTTGAATTCTATACTTGCTCCGGCGTCAATGAACCATTTTAGCTTGTCAGACGAAATTTTGGTAGAATATCCTATACTAATTGGCACATCTATACTATTTATTACCCAATTCTCATTTTCGAATTTAAAACCCTTTTGCATGAATAGTGCTGCACCTCTTAAAAATACCGATTCGTTCAAATTGTATTCTCCAACATAGCCTCCTCTCGGGCCAACTGCTGTTTTAGTGTCTATTTCTTGATTATCAATATCGAAATTAGAACTCATTAAGTTAGCTCCAAGTTCAAAGCCATGAGTCATTTGTGCACTAACTGAGGAACTAAGCACAATTGTGCTAATTACAATAAAAAAATATTTCATGATTGCTAGGTTAAGTTCATTTAAACACTAATTAATTCAGCAACAATTTGGGTCATTAAAGAATTAAGAACATCGACGAAAGTAATAAAAAATACGATAAAGCGCTAAAAATATCTTAGAAATCTGCCTGTTTTATAATTCATGACATAGTTTAATTTAACCTATCAATATTTTATTTAAAATGATTTCCTAGGTACTCATACAAAACTCAAAAAGCCATAATAGTTAAATTATTTGTTTTCAAATACTTATGTAAGTTTTTTTTGTATCTTTAATAAAGCATCCTTCACTACCAAAATCAATTTACAAATAGTAAAACCTACCTCTATTGAAATGGCTGGTTTTTTCAATGAATAAATTGAAAATGATATAAAATAAACCTGAGCCATTTTGAATAAAAAATGACCCCACTTTATCTGAAGTGGGCTCACTCTAAAGGTGGTCTTTAAAGTGAGTTCGCTTCAACTAACAGAACACCTAAAGAAACGATGATTGCGATAATTGCACGATTGCAATATCATTACGGTTGATTATAAATGTGCAACTTATCGAGTGCAGTAGAAATGACTTTGAAGAAATCCCACTTTGAAGAATTATTCTTCTGCACTCGTCTTTTTTATAACTACAATTTTGGTGCTACATTTTCCAAGGCTTTCATTTCAATAATATATATGGTACAGATTCCGTAAATCTTTAGTTTTCATGACAATACTTTGTTAAATATCTCTTAAGAATTGTAACATTATTGCAATTTGATAGTCTATTATAACAAAGACATCAATCAATTATTATCAATCAATTAAAACAAATCAACATGCTACGTCAATCAATCTTATTATTTGCCTTGTTTGTATTAAATACTAACGCAAATGCCGAATTAAAATATGATCCATATCCAGATTACCTGGATATTGAGATCGAGAAACTTGAACTAGAATTCGACTTATTTGGATTCAAATCAACTTGTGACTTCGTGAGTATCGAATCAATCGAAGTTTACGAGTTAGAAGAAGAAGTAGAATTGAATATTGAATATCAAAGAGCCTTATTGGAAGAACTCGACGCTTTTGAAAGCCAAGATGCAGTAATTCTTTCTTACCAAGATCAAATAGAACTTGATGGATTCTTGAATCTCATTGCGAGTTCTGATAATCTATCAATGACTACGAATTATCTTTCGGAGCAAATTAAAACTTTGGAATTAGAAGCAGATATTTTTGGTTTCACAGAAAAATTGGATCCTATAAGTATAGCCAACCTAGAGGTGTATGAAATAGAAGAAGAGGTGAAATTGGATTTTGATACTGGCAAGTACTTACCTGAAGGTTTCAATGTGAATAAAAGCGTTCATGACCTAGATTGGGATACCATTGAGTTTTATGAACTTGATGAAGACATTGACCTAGGTATAGAAACAATAGACTATTTACCTAGCGATTTCAATCCTTATGAAGGCATGGTTCAGAGCTGTGACGAAATACATTTCTAATAGTTCACACTAATATTAGGAAACAAAAGAAATCCCGAAGTAAAACTTCGGGATTTTTTCGTTTTATGAAAATGAGATTGTTTTTCTTGTTATTAAGTTAATCTACAAGAACCCAATCTCCTTTTTGTATAAGAGGTATTGCCTGCTTGTACTTCAATGTCTTGTTTTCACCACTCATAACGTGCTTTATCGTTACTTTATCATTCCGGCCTATCTTAGGCTGATCTCGCACTATCGTTTCAACAACTTGTTGTCTTTGTGTTTGTCCTGCAGCTCTGGATTCTGCAGACCGCTCATCTAAATTAGGAATTTCTTCCTTGGTAGTTTGAGTTTGTTCCTTACGACGTGTTTGGCGAGCCTCATGTATAGAGCTACTGTCTTCTGTAGGTAATTCTCCTTTAAACAAGAACGAAATAACATCCTTGTTTACTTGGTCGATCATACTCTTGAAAAGCTCGAACGACTCAAATTTATAGATCAATAATGGATCCTTTTGTTCGTGAACCGCTAACTGCACAGATTGCTTTAACTCATCCATTTTCCGTAAATGAGTTTTCCAGGCATCGTCGATGATTGCCAAGGTTATGTTCTTCTCAAAATCTGTAATTAGTTGCTTGCCATGGCTTTCATAGGCTTTCTCAAGGTCTGTTACAACCTGAAGGTTCTTGATTCCATCTGTAAATGGTACTACGATTCTCTTGAATTTGTCACGCTGTGTTTCATAAACATTTTTTATTACAGGGAATGCAGTGTCAGCATTACGCTCCATCTTTTCCTTATAATGATTAAAAGCAGCATGATATATCTTCTGTGCAATGTCCTGTGAAGACAGTTTATTGAATTCTTCTTCAGAGATTGGAGAACTCATTGAAAAATATCGAATAAGCTCGAATTCAAAATTCTTGAAATCGTTTGCATTTTTATTACTCTCAGTAATTAACTCGGAGGTATCATATATCATATTCGCTAAATCCACGCGAAGGCGTTCCCCGAAAAGAGCATGGTAACGACGTTTATATACTACTTCCCTTTGAGCGTTCATAACATCATCATACTCTAATAATCTCTTTCGAACTCCAAAATTGTTTTCTTCCACTTTTTTCTGAGCACGTTCAATGGACTTTGATATCATTGAATGCTGAATCACTTCACCTTCGTCCAATCCCATACGGTCCATCATTTTCGCAATTCGCTCACTTCCGAACAAACGCATCAAATTATCTTCAAGCGACACATAGAATTGAGAACTACCAGGATCACCTTGTCGTCCTGCACGACCACGTAACTGGCGGTCTACTCTTCGAGAATCATGGCGTTCTGTACCAATTATGGCCAAACCACCGGCTTCTTTTACTTCATCACTTAGTTTAATGTCAGTACCCCGCCCCGCCATGTTAGTCGCGATCGTAACTTGTCCTGAACGTCCTGCATGATCAACGATTTCAGCCTCTTTTTTATGCTGTTTTGCATTTAGGACATTGTGTGATACTTTACGAATACTCAACATTTTTCCGAGTAACTCACTTATTTCTACATTGGTAGTTCCAATAAGTACCGGTCGACCTGCTTGAGAGAGTTTGGTAACTTCGTCAATTACGGCATTGTATTTCTCACGTTTGGTCTTATAGACCAAATCCTGTCTGTCGTCTCTTGCAATTGGTCTGTTGGTAGGAATCTCTACAACATCTAATTTGTATATTTCCCAGAACTCTCCAGCTTCAGTTACCGCAGTACCTGTCATACCAGATAGTTTGCGATACATCCTAAAGTAATTCTGCAAAGTAACTGTTGCAAATGTTTGTGTAGCAGCCTCGATCTTGACATTCTCCTTGGCTTCAATGGCTTGATGGAGTCCATCGGAATAACGACGACCATCCATGATTCGTCCTGTTTGCTCATCAACGATCATGACCTTATTGTCCATGACAACATATTGAATGTCTTTTTCAAATAGGGTATAGGCCTTAAGCAATTGATTCAATGTGTGTATTCGTTCTGACTTGATTCCGAAATCCCTGAATAGTTCTTCTTTGAGTTCGGCTTCGTCTTCTGCAGAAAGACCTTTAGATTCAATTTTGGATATTTCCATGCCCATTTCTGGCATTACAAAGAAATTCGGATCGTCTTTACCTGAGAGATATTCAACACCCTTATCTGCTAATTCTATTTGATTGTTCTTTTCGTCAATGACATAGTATAATTCTGCATCAACCTTCGGCATTTCTCGGTTATTGTCCTGCATGTAGAAATTCTCAGTTTTCTGAAGGGTCAGTTTCACACCTTCTTCACTCAAGAATTTGATTAATGCCTTGTTCTTTGGCATTCCACGATAAACGCGTAATAATTGGAATCCGCCTTCTTTTTCGTCTCCGGATTTTATTAATTTTTTTGCTTCTGCCAGGACTCCAGTAAGATACTGACGTTGAACTCTTACAATATCATCAACTTTTGGTTTAAGTTCGTTGAACTCATGCCTGTCCCCTTGAGGAATTGGTCCTGAAATAATCAATGGCGTTCTTGCATCATCTACTAATACTGAATCTACCTCATCGACAATGGCATAATGATGTGGTCGTTGAACTAGGTCATCAGGAGAGTGCGCCATGTTATCTCGTAGATAATCAAATCCAAACTCATTATTGGTTCCGTAGGTAATATCGGCATTATATGCTTTTTTCCTTGCAGCAGAATTAGGCTTGTGGTAATCTATACAATCAACACTCATCCCATGGAATTCGAAAATTGGAGCCATCCATGCGCTATCACGTTTTGCAAGATAATCGTTGACAGTGACCAAGTGAACACCTTTTTCGGTTAATGCATTCAGGTAAACAGGCAAGGTTGCAACCAATGTTTTACCTTCTCCAGTTTGCATCTCTGCAATCTTACCTTGATGCAAGGCCACGCCACCTATTAACTGAACATCATAATGCACCATGTCCCAAACTATGGGTTTACCTGCAGCATCCCACGAGTTGGCCCATATTGCATGGTCACCATCTAAAGTAACATAAGTCTTCTCACCTGAGACTTCTCTATCAAATGGAGAGGCATTGACCTTAATTTCCTTATTGTTTACAAAACGCTTTGCTGTTTCTTTTACAACAGCAAACGCTTCGGCCATAATTTCGTTCAAGCAATCCTGTGTGGCCTTATAGGAGTCATCTTCTAATTTGTCAATTTCTTGATAAATATCTTCTTTCCTATCTATGTCTTCGGTTTTGTCGGCTTCTTCTTGTAGCTCACTGATCTTGTTCTTGAATTGCTCCCTTGCTTTTGCAATTTTCTCTTTGAAAAGAGTTGTTTTTGCCCTTAATTCGTCATGAGACAATGCTTCTAACTCTTTTTCGAAGGCCTTTACTTCATCTATTATAGGAGAGAGGGCTTTGACATCTTGCTTGGATTTGTCGCCTACAAATACTTTTAATACAGAATTTAAAAAACTCATTTATATGTGTTTCTGTTTGGTTTAAATATTTAATTTACCAATTATCAAAGATAATGGTTGTACTTGTCTTAATGTTTAAATCGGATATAAAAAAAGTCTCTAACGAGACTTTTTAACTTTAATTTTGCAGATTATAATTAATATTCATCCTCATTCCAGAGGTAATCATCATCAGTTGGGTAATCTGGCCAGATCTCTTCAATGGAATCGTAAGAATCCCCTTCATCTTCTATGGCTTGCAAATTTTCGACTACCTCCAAAGGAGCTCCTGTTCTTATGGCATAATCGATAAGTTCGTCTTTTGTAGCTGGCCAAGGCGCATCACTTAAATAAGATGCTAATTCTAATGTCCAATACATAGTTGTAATAGGTTTTTAATTTTTGCAAAAATAAATTTTTAGTTCAAAAAGTCAAGTAAAAAACTAATTAATTCAACATTAATTTCAAGAACGTCTTTGTTTCACTGAAAATCAACTCTTTGCAGTGTTAATAATTCGCAGGAAAATTACTCTTGATTCTTCTTAGGAATCCATTTAATTTCCTCTGCTTGTAGATCAAGAGACAATTTTCGTGCCAACACAAAAAGATAGTCAGAAAGACGGTTGAGGTAGATAAGAACATGTTCATCTAAAGGCTCTATTTCATTAAGGGCAACTGATAATCGCTCTGCACGTCTACAGACGCACCTGGCTATGTGACAGAATGACACCGTTTGATGTCCACCTGGAAGAATAAAATGGGTCATAACGGGTAAAGACTCGTTCATGTTGTCCATTTCTAGTTCAAGAAGTTCTATATCATTTAGATCGATTTTCGGAATGTTCAAGCGATCTTTTCCACTTTTTAATACAGCTTTTTCAGGATCGGTGGCTAATATAGCACCGACGGTGAATAATTTATCTTGGATTTTCAGAAGAATCTTATTTGAATGTGCATCTATTTTTTGATCTCTTACCAAGCCAAGATGAGAGTTTAGTTCATCCACTGTGCCATAACTTTCGATACGGATGTGATGCTTAGGTACTCGTGTTCCTCCAAACAAGGCTGTTGTTCCTTTGTCACCGGTTTTAGTGTAAATCTTCATTCAGCTTTGGTAAATTTTAATGTTGATAGAAATTATTTAGAATCGGCCTCTTTTTCTTTAAGTCGTTCTTGCTTCTTAGCATGATAATTCTCTCTGAAATTCCTGCCTTTACGATTGTATAACTTGTTCTTGTTCTTCCTATTATTTACATGAACTATCGCGAATAGAACTGCAATAATTATAATATAAAGAATATAACTGTTATCCATAGGGACGACATTATTATTGTTTATTCCTAATATCGCTCTCAACCATTCCATCTCGAAGTCTTATGATCCTGTGGGCGTGCGCGGCAATATCTTCTTCATGGGTAACGACGATAACCGTATTGCCATTAGCGTGTATTTCATCTAGCAGCGCCATGATCTCAACAGAAGTTTTAGAATCAAGATTCCCTGTCGGTTCATCAGCAAGAATTATTGAAGGCTTATTAACAAGAGCTCTACCAACTGCTACACGTTGCCGTTGTCCTCCAGATAATTGATTAGGTTTATGGTCCATCCTATCAGCCAAACCAACATCGGTCAATACTTCCTCAGCGCGCTGTACTCTCTGTGATTTTGATGCGCCAGCATAGATCATTGGTAAAGCGACATTATCCAAAGCAGTGGTCCTTGGCAATAAATTAAAAGTCTGAAAAACGAAACCAATTTCTCGGTTCCTGATGTCTGCCAATTCATCATCACTCATTTTACTCACATCCTGCCCATTTAATAGATAGGAGCCATCAGTAGGTGTATCAAGGCAGCCAAGAAGGTTCATAAGAGTGGACTTACCGGAACCAGAAGGTCCCATAAGGGCCACATAATCACCCTTTTTTATATCAAGGTCAATACCTTTTAGTACATGAACGGTTTCTTGACCAAGCGGGAAATCACGAATGATTCCTCTTATTTCAATGACGTTACTCATCAAGTGTTGATTTATTGGTTAATTGATTTATGCAAGATACTATATCAAATGCTAATATGACGTTAAAGTGTTAAGCTTGTTACACTCGAATTGTAAAATGTTCTTTTTCTTGTTCCTTCCTGAAGAAAACCATTCCCCAGTAAAATATGTCGATACTTACCGTTACCTCAGGGTCATTACTTATTTTATTCCAAGCTTCTTTCATTCCCTTGGACCAATATATATCATCGAAGATAATGATGGTTCCATTATGCACCATAGGTAGCATGGATTGAAAATATTCAAGCGTCGCTTCTTTTTCATGATTTCCATCAATATATATCAAGTCGAATTTAGACTGCCTTAATTCGTCAAATTTGAGCGCTTCCTTGAACGTTGAATTAAAAAGTTGGATGTTTTTCAGGTCAAAAAATTCGAATTGATCTCTAGCAACCTCAGCAGTTTTGTTACATCCCTCTATAGTGGTTATATCAGAAAATTTATTTCCGAGGCTTATTGCATTAGTGGCCATTCCTAGGGAAGTACCTAATTCAAGAATTTTCTTGGGTTCAAGATATCTAGTTAACCTGTACAAAAGTTTCTCCCTTTTCTTGGAAATACCAGCAGTCTTGGCCACCTTCTTTATTTGTCTGGCGTCGTTTCTGAAAATTCGTGAGCCTGCCCCGAAATCCTTGACCATAATAATTGACGTATTCCGGTATAACCGCTTTCGGAAAGCATTAAGAGCAGAATAAGCTTTATAGCGTGTTCTATCATAAAAACATTCTGTGACTAGCCTATATACAAATGGAGAGTGAATACCATGTTGATTGGTGGAGCGAAAAAAGAACTTTATGTATTGTATTACCAAATACATAGATCAGTCCTCAATTTTAGATGATAATTCAAACCAGCGTTCTTCTTTTGCTTCTATGGTGTCCAATATTTTTTTTAGCTGATTTGATAACTCATTAATCTCATCCGTCGTTAACGAAGCATCATTGAATTTGTCCTGAATCTCTTTTTTGTCTTTCTCCAAGGAACGAATTTTGCTTTCGATGGCATTTAGTTCTTTTTGTTCGTTATAGGTTAGCCTAACGGCATCGTCTTTTTTCCAATTCTTTTTCTCCTTCTTTGCAATTGTCTTGTCAATTTTCGGCTGGCTATCTTCGTATACCCTGTAATCGCTATAGTTACCTGGGAAATCTTCAATAATTGCGTTACCCTTGAAAACGAATAAGTGGTCAACAATCTTGTCCATGAAATATCTATCATGTGAAACAACGATCAAACAGCCTGGAAAATCCAAAAGAAAGTTTTCCAGCACATTCAAAGTTACTACATCAAGATCATTGGTTGGCTCATCTAGAATCAAGAAATTTGGATTTTGAATCAAAACCGTACATAGATACAATCTCTTTAATTCGCCCCCGCTTAATTTCGAGACAAAATCGTATTGTTTTTTCCTGTTGAATAGAAATCGTTCAAGCAACTGCTGTGCACTGATCTGTCT
>JABDMQ010000350.1 GCA_013001365.1 Flavobacteriaceae bacterium | reverse complement strand
AAGATAGACAAGAAGCAAACAATCATAAATCCTTACTGTTGTGGTTCACTGGATTGTCGGGATCAGGCAAGTCAACGATTGCTAACGTTGTTGAGCAGAAACTTTTTGAGAAAGGAATCAAGACATTTTCTTTGGATGGAGACAATATAAGAAAAGGTATTAATAGTGACCTGACCTTTTCACCGGATGATAGGACAGAAAATATTCGACGGATAGCGGAAGTTGCGAATCTCATGCTGGATGCAGGATTAGTCGTGCTAGCGGCTTTCGTTTCACCATACATAAAAGACCGTGAAAACATAAAGCATATCGTTAAAGATGTTAACTTTGTCGAAATTTACGTAAATACAAGTATAGAAGAATGTGAACGACGTGACGTTAAAGGATTATATAAAAAAGCACGTCTAGGAGAAATAAAGAATATGACAGGAATTTCAGCACCCTATGAAGCACCTATAAATCCTAACATTGAGATTAAGACTGAGCATGAGTCCATAAATGATGCGGCAAAAAGAATTATTGAATATCTAATACCAAAAATACAACTCAAGAAATGAGTAAATACTATTTAAATTACCTTGATGAACTTGAAAGCGAAGCAATTTTCGTTTTACGAGAAGTATGGGCACAGTTTGATAATCCTGTAATACTATTCTCTGGAGGCAAGGATTCTATCTTAGTGACTCACTTAGCAAAAAAAGCATTTTACCCAGCAAAGATTCCTTTTCCACTGATGCATGTAGATACTGGACATAATTTCCCAGAAACCATTAAATTCCGGGATGATATAATCAAGGAGCTAGGAGTAAACCTGATAGTTGGTTCGGTTCAGGAATCAATTGATGAAGGGCGTGTAGCAGAGGAAAAAGGAAAGAGCGCCACTCGAAATGCCTTACAGATCACGACTTTGTTAGATGCAATTGAAGCTCATAAAGTAGATTGTGCAATAGGCGGCGGAAGAAGAGATGAGGAAAAAGCGAGGGCAAAGGAACGCTTCTTTTCTCATCGAGATGATTTCGGACAATGGGACCCAAAAAATCAACGACCAGAACTATGGAATATCTTTAACGGCAAGCATTTTGAAGGAGAGCATTTCAGGGCTTTCCCAATAAGTAACTGGACCGAGATGGATGTTTGGAATTATATTAAACGCGAGAATATAGCGATACCATCATTGTATTTTGCGCATGAGCGTGAAGTTGTTTGGCGTCAAGAAAGTTGGATTCCAAATTCCGAATATCTTACCTTGGAAGATCATGAAGAAATCGTGGTGAAGAAGGTTAGATTCAGGACCTTAGGAGATATTACGATTACTGGTGGTATAGAATCAGATGCAGATACGTTGGAAAAAATTGCAGAAGAAGTTTCTGGTATGCGTCAAACAGAGAGGGGTAATAGAAGTGATGATAAGCGTTCTGAATCTGCTATGGAAGATAGAAAACGTCAAGGATATTTTTAATAAGAAAGAAGAGAATTAAACTCAAAAAGCTCAAAATCACATGTTAGATAATAATCAATTATTAAGATTTACAACTGCAGGAAGTGTCGACGATGGAAAGAGCACTTTGATTGGCCGCTTGTTGTATGATTCAAAATCTATTTTTGAAGACCAATTGGCTGCCATCGAAAGCACCAGTAAAAAGAAAGGGCATGATGGAGTAGATATGGCTTTATTTACTGATGGCTTAAGAGATGAACGCGAACAAGGAATCACAATTGATGTAGCCTATCGTTATTTCACCACACCAAAAAGAAAATTCATTATTGCCGATACACCTGGCCATATTCAATATACAAGGAATATGGTAACGGGGGCATCAACAGCTAATGCGGCAATTATTCTGGTTGATGCGAGACATGGAGTTATAGAACAAACAAAACGCCATGCATTTATAGCTTCATTATTGCAAATTCCCCACATCATTGTTTGTATCAATAAAATGGATCTTGTAGATTTTTCTGAAAAGGCTTATGAAAGCATAATAAATCAGTTTGAAGAATTCTCTTCAAAATTGTTAGTTAAGGATGTTAGATTTATTCCTATAAGTGCTTTATTAGGAGATAATGTAGTGAATCGTTCAGAAAACATGTCATGGTATCAAGGCGCTCCTTTGCTTCATACTTTGGAAACCATGCATATCAGCAGTGATATTAATAAAGTTGATGCTCGTTTTCCAGTTCAAACTGTTCTCAGACCTCAAAATGAATCTCATCGAGATTATAGAGGTTATGCCGGGCGAATAGCAGGAGGAGTCTTTCGAGTTGGCGACGAGGTAATTGTATTACCGTCTGGCTTTACATCTAGAATAAAAACTATTGATGTATTAGATGAGGCTCTTGAAGAGGCCTATGCACCTATGTCAATTTCCATGACACTGGATGACGATATTGATATTAGCAGAGGCGATATGATCGTTCGGACAAAAAATAGGCCGAAAACAACACAAGACCTCGAAGTAATGCTTTGCTGGTTGCATGATGATGCATCGAAGCCAAGGGCAAAGTATTCCATAAGACATACTTCGAACGATCAAAAAGCAATGATCAAAGAGGTAATCTATAAATTCGACATCAACACTCTTGATAGAAATTCAGATGATAAAATTCTTGAGATGAATGACATTTCAAAAGTCAAGATTAGAACCACCAAACCTTTAATGGTTGATGAGTATAGAGAGAATCGGACCACTGGAAGTATTATTTTGATTGATGATGCAACAAATGAAACTGTCGCTGCAGGAATGATTGTTTAAAGTCTTTGGCCTACCTTAAGCATTGTATTTTGTCATTTTAAAGAATTCTTTAAAATGACATTTATGCGAATTATCTTTAACAAGTGCATTTTACCGATTCAAAGCATGAACACTTATTTAAAATATGCAGTCTAAACAGCTTTCCTTAATTGATTTTTTGATTGTAGGGGCATCGAAATCCGGTACAACTTCCTTGGCTTCACATCTTAATCAGAATAAAGGCATATTTATTTGTGAACCCAAAGAACCTAAATTTCTCACATATTCCTTTAGAAAAAATAAATATAGGGGTCCAGGCGACGACCGTACATTGAATAATTGCGTCAAATCTACGGAAGAGTACCTTCAGCTTTTTAAGGAAGCATCAATGAATTCTTGTAAGGGTGAGGCTAGTGTTGATATGCTTTATCACCATAAGAAAGTCATTCCAATAATAAAGGAACAAATTGGAGATCCCAAGATCATTATTATGCTAAGGAATCCTGCAAAGAGGGCTTTTTCAGCGTATTCTCATTTGATTCGAGATTCTCGAGAAACACTTTCCTTTGATGAAGGATTGGCAAAGGAACAGGAAAGGCTGCAAAATGGATTTGAGTTTATTTGGGCATATAAAAATGAAGGCTATTATTTTGAGCCTGTCAAGGACTATCTCGAAAATTTCACTAATGTTGAGATAATCATATTTGAAGATTATTTAAAGAATCAGCAGCGAATTGTTAATACTACTCTGAATTTCTTAGGAATTCAAGAAACACATCATATTGGTAAAGGTCTTCAAAATTTGTCAGGTAAACCTCGACACAAATTCATTAATGATTTTTTTGTTAATGAAAGCACAATGAAATCATTCATAAAAAGAATTCTACCTGATAAATTAAAATATGGATTAAAGAATTTTGTTCAAAAAAGAAATTTACAAAAACTTGAACCCGAAAACGAGCTGATTGATATATTGAATAAGGAGTTCATGAATGACATTAATAAATTAGAGACTTTAATAGAAATCGACCTTTCAATTTGGAAGGCTTAAACTAATTAAAAACAATTTTTCGATTTTGCAAATTGAATCATTTAAGAACATTGATAAGGAATTAATAAGGAAAGGATTTTCATTCCTGATCATAAGGGTCATTGGCTTATTTGCAGCTTATGGCTTTGTATATATAATTGCAAAGAAATTTGGAGCGGACTCTTATGGTTTAGTGTCGTTATCTTTTATGCTGTTCATTCTAATAGGAATTCTGGGGCGATTAGGGCTGGACATACATTTGGTTAAATTTTATTCACAAAGAGATAATTCAAGTCAGTCAGGGATGCTCTATAAAGTGCTATTAAAGGCTGTAGTTTTTTCGACAGTTATTTCTACTTTGACTTATCTTTTAAGATTTGAAATTGCCAATCATCTATTCAAAAAGCCTGAATTAGCAGATTATATTATTTGGGTTGCATATGCAATTCCGTTTTGGACTGTCGTACTTGTTTGCGCAGGCTATTTGAGGGGCCGCAAACAAAATAATTGGTTTGCTTTTCTGAATAACCCAGGGAGATTTATATTCTCTGTTTTAATGCTTATCATTTTATTAGGGTTTGTTGATCATCCCATGGTGGCCATTAAGGCTCATTTTTATGGCGTAGGAATCCTTGCCCTCCTTGCCTTGATAAAAGCTGTAATCAGTTTTGATAGGATATCATTTGTTTCTCAAGATAATTCATGGAAATTCTTGAAAGAGGCTTTCCCCATGATGATTTCATCTACAACTCTAGTATTACTTGGATGGCTAGATACATTTGTTCTTGGCATTTACGAATCATCGAAAACAGTTGGAATTTATGATCTTTCACTAAGAATCGCGATTTTAACAAGTTTTGTCTTGCAGGCAATAAACTCTATTCTTGCTCCTAAGCTTGCTAATAGTTACTTGAATAAAGATATGGATACGTTTAATAAGCTCATTAGTGCCTCGACAAAACTCAATTTTTTCCTTACTTTAATTATTGTTTTGGCCATTATTTTATTGAACGACCTTATTTTTGGTTTTTTTGGCGAAGAATTCAAGTCGGGAAAGAACCTATTGATTATACTATGCCTAGGACAATTGGTTAATTCTATTAGCGGTCCGGTTGCTGTAATTCTACAAATGACGGGATACCAGAAAAACTATCAAAATATCGTTCTATTTGCCTTGTTGTTGAATATTGTCCTTAATTTTACGTTAACACCAATTTATGGGGCTGTTGGTGCAGCAATTGCGACAGTCATTAGCATGTCGAGTTGGAATTTACTTGGGGCATTGACAATAAAGAAAAAATTGAAAATTAATTCATTTTATATCCCTTTTAAGTAATAAACTTAATTAATGATAAGACCAAACACATTTCTTATAGGTGTGCAAAAAGCAGGTACATCTTCTCTTTATAATTGGATTTCTCAACATCCAGACGTCTGTGGCCCTTTATCCATGAAAGACATCCCTTTTTTTATAGACGATAAAATGTTTGTTAAAGGGGAAGAGTTTCTTGACAGGACATACAGGCATTATTACAATAACGAGCGATTGGTTCTAAATGGAAGTGCTCACAGTGTTTTCTTTCCATATGCGATAAAAAGAATTAAAGAATTTGACCCTAAATCCAAATTGATCCTTATACTGCGAGACCCTGTTGAACGCGCTATATCATCCTATAATTTTTCTGTTAATCGAAATTTTGACGAGGACGATATACTGACTTCTATACATAAAGAAGACCAAAGACTAAATGGAGATGATTTGAAAATGGTCATGGAAACAACATATATTAACCATGGTTATTATTCTAAGCAAATCAAAAATCTATTTGAAATTGTAAAAAAGGAAGACGTTTTGATTTTGTTTTACGA